>DASPXY010001469.1:0-4546 GCA_035637055.1 Gemmataceae bacterium
CGAGAGGAGGGCATTCTTGCTCGCCGGGTTGGAGCCGGTGTCGTAGGTGTAACTGGTGGTTCCCTCCGGCCCCGTCGCCGACGACAGATAGGTATTGGTTGCGTCGTAGGTGTAGCTGATGGTTCGGCCCGTGATGTCCGCGGCGGTCGCGAACGACGTGATACTGCCAATGAGTCCGGCGCCGTTGTAGGTGATGGCAATCGACCCGCCGCTGGAATGCGTGAGGCTGGTGAGCTGCCCGGCCGTGAAGCCTGCCGTGATGCGGTTGCCGTTGATGTCCTGCAGGTACTCCACTGTGTGGTCCGCCCGGAAGCGCATCACCCGGCCGCTCGTCTCGGTCAATTCCCAGGCGCCGCCGCTGACCTTGCGCAGCACGCCGGAATCGCCCGGCTGGCTGAAGTAGGCTCCCGCGGTGCGGCTGTCCGGCTGGAAAATCCGCTGGGCGTTGGCTGCCTCGTGAACGACGATCGTGCCGTCGGCCTGTTCTTCCAGCGAGATTTGCCAGGGAGCAGTCCAGCCGCGTCCGAACGGTCCCGTCTGGTAGCGGCTGAGGATGTCGTTGCCGAAGGAACGGGTGAAGTCCAGGGCCAGCCCCGGCGTCGGCACGTAGGCATCCCCCGCGGAGGCGAGCGGCGATACCGAGTTGAGGCCGAGCGCTTGCTGCATCGCGAACGAGAACAGCTCGTTGACGTCGGAGACCTTCAGGCCGAGCTGCCCGAGGTAGACCGCGTTGGCGTGGAGCATGCTGACGTAGTCGCCCCAGGTGGTGCCGATCACGGCCCTGAGATTGGCGAAGACGCCGTCCCAGGCGTCGGCCGGAATCCACGAAGGCCGCATGGCGTCTTTCATGCCCGCCCAATCGACCACCTCGGTGCTGCCGGCATCATGGATGCGGATGTCATAGTGTTGCACATTGTCGTTGCTGAAATCCCAGGGCTGTTGCAGTCCGGCGTAATAGACGGGCACACGGATGCGTTCGCCCGGCTGGAGCACGCCGGCCACGGCGCCGCTGGCGTAGATCTGCACCGAGTTGCTGAACCCTTTCGGCAGCGCTGACGTCCAGAAGCCTTGGGTCAACAGGGATTGATCGAGCGTCAACAAGGGTCGCAGGCCATTCGTGTTTTCCAACGTGAGGATCGGCGCCGGCATGGAGACGTTGCCCGTGTTGGCGTACTCGACGTACAGCGTGGCTGTCGCGTGCCGGCCCAGCACTCCGGGCAGAATGAGGTGGGTTTCCAGGTGGGCTTGACCGGCAGCCAATACTTTGAACGCGCCCGCGAGCAGGGCCGATGTGCCGCCCGGCAGCGTGACGCGGACGTCATAGGTTCCGGTCGGGACTCCGTGCAAATCGAACGTGGCGGTCAACTGGCTGAACGAATTGACCTGCACCTGCTGGGCGGTGGCAGCGGTCGTGCCTCCCAACTCCAGGGTGACATGGGTTCCGGGGAGGAACCCGCTGCCCGAGAGGGTCATGGCGACAGTCTGGTCCGTCGCGTAGCTGTCGGGAGTGACCGTATTCAGAAAGACGGGGTTGGTCCGCGCCACGAGGGTAAAGTGACTCGGACTCGGGACCGTGCGCGAGTAGACGAGGATGTACCATGTGCCGGGCGTCGCGAATGGCACCTGAACGTCCTGGTCGGCGCCGGCCTGCCCGAACCGGTAGTCGTAGGTGCCGCGGGTCGGCGGCGAGCCGCGGCGCACATAGACCTCGTTGTTGTCGGTATCGGTGCTATCGTCGAGCCGGACCAGGAGTGGGTTGCCGGCGGCGACGTCCACCTTGAAGAGCTGAATCTGACCGCTCGCCAACAGCGTGCCCGTGTAGGGGGTGCCGAGCGTCAGGGTGCTCACGGCGATTTGATTGAGGCTGAACGAGTAGGCCCCCGCCTGGCCGTTGGCACTGTGGACCGTCAGGACATAATCCCCCGTGGTGGGGAGGGTCACCGGGTCGGAGCTGGCGGTGAGATTGCTGAAGAGGGTTGCACTTCCCGCGCCGGCGAGGTCGAACTGGATGCCGGTATTGGCAGCGCCGAGCAGGTTGAACTGGACCTGCTGATTGGCCGTGCCGGTAAAGGTCCAACGGTCGATGGCAAAGGGGGAGTACAGTTGCCCATGCTCGACCTGGTCGAGGGTGAGCGGGTAGGTGTGGGTGGTGGCGTCGCCCGCGAGGATGATGTAGTTACCAGTGCTGTTGGGCTGGTCCGGGCTGGCGGTGACATGGACATGGTAGACCCCATCGGCCGGTAGCGTGACGCCGACGATGCTCACGTCCGTGCCCGTCTGGGTATTGGCGGCGGTCCCCAGGACATGACCCTGGTCGTCCAGGAGTTGCACCTGGGCGTAGTTCAGCGCCGGCGACAGGGGGTGAGGGGCAGACCCCTGATCGCCGGTGTGGACGTTGACGGTGACCGTATGATTGGCTCGGTCGAAGAAGGTCCAGTCGTTGGAGGGATTAGTGGCGTTGATGGCACCTGAGACCGACAGGTTCAGGGGCAGCGGCATCGCGAGCACTTCGCCGCCGTGGACGGAGAACACGAAGCGGCCCTCGACGTCGCTGTTGAAATGCTGGTGAATCAGGCCGGTGAACTGGCTGCTGTCGAGGAACGCGCGGGTGGCGCCGGATAGCTCGAAGTAGGTGCCGGCATTGCCGCTGCCGCTGGTGTAGCCCAGGCGCGCGGCCGTGCCGCCGAGCCCGCCCGAGCCGCCGCTGGCGTCGCCGGTCTCCCACTGGATCTGATCGTAGTTGAGTTGGATATCGAAGTCGCCGGCGCCGCGATCCGCGCGGCTGACCAGCACGATCTGGAACTTGTTGAGTTTGTCGATGTGAGTGCCGTAGTAACCCACACCCGGCCAGTTCGCGGCGAACGCCGCATGACTATCGACCGTGCCGGTGCCGTAGGTCACTGAATTGCCGGCCCGCGTGTCCACGTCGGCGAAGAATGCCGCAATGCGGGGTGTCTGGCCGCTGTTGGTGAGGGCCGAGGGGGTGAACTGCGAGGACGCTGACCCGAAGGTGATGTTGCCGTTGTTGTTGACGAAGACTTGCGAATAGGACGTCCCGAAGAAGTTGAGGGTGAACCCGAGATTGACGGCTCCGGTGGAGCCGTCATCGTTCCCTGCGAGTGTCTGGCCGTCGAAGCCAGGCAGCATGGCTGCGGGAACCAGCCGATCTTCGAGCAATTCGACTCGCGGCTTGACAGAGAATCTGCGGACCGGCGTCTTGACGGTGACCCGTTTGGGCATTGCTGGGCTCCTGGGCAAAAGAAGTGGGTTTCGTCGAGTCTGCACCCATTCATGCAGATATACTCCGCAAACCGGCGGGATTTTTGCGAATGATTTTCGTGATTCGTCACTCATTCGCGTGTGGCTCGCGAAGGTCGCTGAACCACTGAATGACGTAGAAGAAGACTGGCGTGAGGAAGATGCCGAACAGCGTCACCCCCAGCATCCCGGCGAAGACAGCCGTGCCCAGGGTGCGTCTCATTTCCGCACCAGCCCCCTCGGAAATCATCAGCGGCACCACCCCGAGGATGAAGGCGAACGACGTCATAATGATCGGCCGCAACCGCAACTGGCACGCCGCGACTGTTGCCTCCAGCCGCGAGCGGCCGGACTCGTGCAGCGCCTTCGCAAATTCGACAATCAAGATCGCGTTCTTGCAAGCCAGGCCGATCAGCACGACGAAGCCCACCTGCGTGAAGATGTTGACGTCCATCTTCGCCATCACCACCCCGGCGATGGCACACAACAGACACATGGGCACCACCAGAATCACAGCCAGCGGCAGCGACCAACTCTCATACTGGGCCGCCAGCACCAGGAACACCAGCACCACCGCGAGGAAGAAGACGTAGATGGCAGTATTGCCCGTCTGGAGTTGGAGCAGGGCCAGCTCGGTGAACTCGGCTCGCATGGTCTGCGGCAGCTGGTCATTGTTGGCCGCTGCCTCCAGGCCGGCGATGGCCTGGCCGGACGACGTCCCCGGCCCGGCATCGGCGTGGATCGCTGCCGCCTCGTACATGTTGTAGCGCATGATCGTCACCGGCCCGCTGACGAAGCGGACCGACGCGAAAGTCGCCAGCGGCACGCGCTCGCCCTGACTGTTACGCACTTCAATGAGCTTGATGTCCTCGGGTTTCTGGCGGAACTCGTGCCTGGCCTGGACGTTCACCTGCCAGGTGCGGCCAAAGCGGTTGAAGTCATTGATGTAGTACGAGTTGAGCGTTTGCTCCAACGTGGTTCGCACATCGTCGATCGAGACTCCGCGATCCTTGGCCTGGGCGCGGTCAACGATCAGCTCCAGCCACGGAGTATCGGCTCGGAAACTGCTGAATAGCCCGTGCAGATGGGGATCGGTCTCGCCGACGGCGACCGCGTGGTCGGCGGACTTCTGCAGGGTCGCCAGGCCAAGATCGCCCGTGTCCAGGAGGACAATCTTGAACCCGCCTGCCGTCCCCAAGCCCTCCACGGGCGGCGCCCCGAAGATATTCACGATGGCGTTGGGCACTTCCTTGTGGAACCGCTCCTGAAGGTTCGCGGCGATGGCTTC
>DASPXY010001470.1:0-5959 GCA_035637055.1 Gemmataceae bacterium
TCCCCACAAAGCCGTCCTCGGCCGTGTTCTTGAGGGGGAACTCGCCTTGCCAGATGTTCGCCTGCCACCGGCCGCGCGGCTTCAATTCGTCGCCCCAGCAGTACGGTTTCCGGTCCAGGCCGCCACGCGCTGCGAACTCCCACTCGGCTTCCGTCGGCAGCCGCTTCTTCGCCCATTTGCAGTACGCTACCGCGTCGGGCCAGGCGATGTGGACCACCGGGTGGCGCTCGCGGCCCTTCAGGTTGCTGCCCGGTCCTTCGGGGTGTTTCCACGACGCCCCATACTCAACCTCCCACCAGGCGCGGTGGTCCGTCAGAGCCACCTTCTCCTTCGGCGGCTTGAACACGATGGAGAACGGTTTCAACTTCTCAGGAGGGGCGCCCGGAAAGTCCTTGGGATCCGGCTGCTGCTCGGCGACGGTTTTGTAGTCCGTCGCCTTGACGAACTTCGCGAACCCCTCGTTGGTGACCTCGGTGGTGTCCATCCAGAAGCCATCGACATAAACGAGATGCACCGGCCGGGAGTCTGGGAAATCGTCGCTCCCCATCCAGAACGAGCCGCCAGGGATCCAGACCATCCCTTCGGGAGCAGGACCGGGCGGTTTGTGAGGATTGATCTGCGGAGTTTCCTGGGACGCTTTCTTTTCCCCGGCGAACCCCTCGCCGAAGAGGAGAGGCAGACAGACCAGGCCGCTGAGCAGGCAGGTCCGACGGGTCCAGCCAACCATGATCCACCTCCAAGCAAAGGGAGCCCGATGCGCCAGCGAGGGCCGTCCTCGCTGGCGCATCGGGCTCCTCAACAGCAGATCAGGAATCAAACCAGCTCCCGCATCGCAGGCCCGTCAACCAGATGTTGCGGCCGTCCTGTCGGGTCGGTGATCGTCGCCCGACTCGGGTTGATGCCGAGGTTGTGATACAACGTCGCGAACACCTCGCCGAAGGTGACGGGCCGTTGCGTGGCGTACTCGCCGAGGCGATTCGTGGCGCCGATGACCTGGCCTGTCCGCATACCGCCGCCGGCGAGCAGGGCACAACTCACCTGTGGCCAGTGGTCGCGGCCAGCCTGATTGTTGATGCGCGGTGTGCGGCCGAACTCACCCCACACCACGACGCTCACCTCGTTCAGCATGCCGCGCACGTCGAGATCTTCGATCAGGGCGCTGAGGCACTGGTCGAGTTTGGCTCCGTGGTCGCGCACCAGGGCGAAGTTCTGGCCGTGACTGTCCCAGCGACCGTAGGACAGCGTCACCGAACGGATGCCGACCTCGACCAGCCGCCGCGCCAGCAGCAGGTGCTCGTTGATCGTCGGGGCGCCGTCATACTGGAAGCGATACGGCTTGCCGTCGCCGTAGCGCTCGCGGACGCGCTGACTCTCGCGCGACAGGTCGAGTGCCTCCAGCAGGCGGCTGGAGGTCAGGACGCCCAGGGCGCGTTCGGTGGCGGCGTCCATCGCGCCGATGCTGCCGTTGGTATCCACCTCGCGGCGCAGGCCGTCGAAACTCCTGAGCAACTGGCGACGATCCGCCAGCCGGCCAGGCGTGATGCCGTTGAGCGACAGGTTGGCCAGGCCGGGGCCGTCTGGCTTGAAGGGTGCGTAGGCGGCGCCGAGGAAGCCGGGACGGCCCGAGTCCGACCACGGCACATGCTGCGTGGGGGCCGCCAGGCCGACCGAGGCCGGCACCGACGGATCGACCAGGCCCTGCAACTTCGTCACCGCAGCGCCGAGCGCGGGCCGGCCGCCCATTTGGGCCAGCGCTTGCCGCGGCCAACCGCTCTGGCACTGGAACGCATCGTGACCGCCGCCGGCGCCGACCATCGACCGGATGACGACGCACTTGTCCATCAGCTGCGCCAGCCGTGGGAACACCTCGCAAATCTGGATGCCGGCCACGTTCGTCGCGATCGGGTTGAACTCGCCGCGAATCTCGCGGGGCGCAGTCATTTTGAGGTCAAACATGTCCTGGTGTGGCGGACCCCCGCCCAAGAAGACATTGATGACTGCCTTGTGCGACGACGACGAGCCGGTGCGGCCCTCGGCGCGGAAAATGTCGGCCAGGGAAAGCGTGGCGGCGCCGAAGCTGAGCGCCCCGATCTTGAGGAAACTGCGCCGCGAGACGCCGTCACAGAAGCGACTTTTCTGGCCCCAGATCGTCAACATGGCGGGATGACCCCTTTCGTTGGGAGGCGGGTGGAAAGCGCGCGGGCCGCGGCCCGTAAGCTTGCAGCATCGTACGACCCTAACGCTAAGTTCTGCACTCCGGCTTGTCAAGCAAGAAGCTGGGTGCGGCGCGGCGAAACCCCTTTGCGGCGAACTCCTCTCGTGATACAGTTTGGTTGGCGCGTCGCCAACGGTGGCCGGGGAGTAATGGGATGAAGCCCACAGGCCGCGGCCCGTGGGCTTGCCTCCACAGGTGCGGAGGGCCAGAGCATGAGCCGTGAAGATCGCCGCTTGTACGCCTATGAACTCCACGAAACGACCGACATGCGCCTGGCGACGGCGCCCGTCGATCGGGCCTGGATGGACGCCACGGACCAGCGCGCCGCCTATCGCTGTCTGCCGCTGACCATCGCCAACCAGGCCGGCTGGATCCTTACCAACCCCACCAGCTTCACCGCGGTCTGGGACGGCGGCCCGCTCAAGGACCATTTGCTGATCACGTTCGACGCGCCCGCCAGCGCGCAGGCGCCCGACCCGTTCGGCATCAGCATCGTCGGCTTTGGGTCGGCGTATACGCCCCCACAGCGCGACGAGCGGATCACCAGTCACTTCGGCAGCGGCGTAATCACGTTCTCGCTCCCCTACCTGTTCCGCACGCCGCGCGGCGTCAATCTCTGGGTGAAGGGACCGACCAACTACTACAAGGACGGCGCTCACCCGCTGGAGGGCATCGTCGAAACGGACTGGCTGCCGGCGACCTTCACCATGAACTGGAAACTGACGCGGCCGGATTACCCGGTGCGCTTCGAGCGCGGCGAGCCGATCTGCATGATCGTGCCGGTGCCGCGCGGTCTCGCCGAAAGCCTGGAGCCGGTCTACGTCCCGCTGAGTGAAAACCCCGAACTGGAGCGCGAATATCGCGAATGGGAGCGTTCGCGGATGCAGTTCAATTCCTTGCTGGCACGGCGACACCCGGAGGCGGTGCGACGCGGTTGGGAACGCGACTACACCAAGGGACTAACGCCGAGCGGCGCGCGGGCCGAGGAACATCAGACGCGCATCGTGCTGCGCGAGTTCACGCAGGCTCCGCGCGTAGATAGCGAACAGTGAACAGTGGATACTGGACGAGCGGCGGGGTTTATCCCCGCCGTCTGCCCGGCGGGGATAAACCCCGCCGCTCGTTTCGTGAGAGGCGACAGGTCGCAGTCATGATCAAGCTGAAATGTCCGTCGTGTGCCCGGCCCCTGGGCATCGACGAAGCCTATGTCGGCATGCAGGCGCTATGTCCCGGGTGCGGCGCCACGTTCACCGTTCCGGCCCCCGCCGTGTTGCTTGAGCAGCCCCCGCCGCCCGCTCCGGTGCCGCCCCCTTTTCCGAGCGAGCCTGTGCTCCCCGAAGGGCCTGTCGGCTTGGTCGCAGAGACCATGCCGACGCTCGCTCCAACCGCACCCCGGGCCGATCCTACAGACCCCTGGGCACAAACGGAAGTACGCGGCCGCTCATCACCGGCACAAGCGCCGGCCGTCGCTCAGGCGCCTGCGGCACCAGCAACCAGTCCCGCGCCGGGGTCGTCTCTCATCCTGGACATCGACCTGCTGCCGCTGGAACCGTCGCCCCCGCTGCCGCCGCAGGAGGGCAACCGGGCCATGACGGATTGGCGCTATCTCGCCCTGGAGGAGGATCAGGTTCCGCCCGCGCCGCCACCACCCGCCACCTCCCAGGAACAATCGGCAGCGCCGGCGCCCCCGGTCTCCGCGGCGGATGCGCCTGTGCCGCTCCTGTTGCCGCCGCCGATGGCAGCCGACAACGTCCTCTTGCCGGTGAGCCTGGCCGACGCGGGAAGTTACGACATGCGACCGCCCCCCTTGCCGGCAGACGCAGCGCCGATGTTGCCGCCCCCTGCGGACGCTGTCTCGAAAGAGCCGCTCGTGCCGATCGTGACAGTCACGCCGGTCGCCGGTCCCGTGCCAGGCGCGGGCCACGGCACCATCAAGAAGCGGAAGACGCGCCAGGGTGCCCAGCTGATCCCCGGATTGGACAGCTTTTACTTCGGCTTGATCGGGCTGGGCGTGGTCTGGCTGGTGCTGCTGGTGCTGATGCTGCGTGCTCCGAGCCTGTTCCTGGTGCCGATCACCGTTGGCATGCTGGTCTGGGGAGCAGGTGGGATGAAGGTGCGGCCGCGCGTGGCCGGCGACGATGGCGATTGGTGGCTGACGCTCGCCTTTTTGCCGTTGGCAGTCTTCGTTTACCCCATCGTGCAGCGCAAGAGTGTTGGTCCGCTCGTGGTGCTGCTGGTGGGCTTGCTGTTCGTGCTGACGGGCGTCGTCGGCTTGGCCCGAGATTTCTCGGAGCCGCCCGGCCTGCCGATCCCCGGGATGCAGGGCCCGCCGTAGTGCGGGGACAAGCGAGGTCCTGCTCGTAGTACCGCCTTCAGGCGGAAGACGTGTTCCCCCTGAAGGCGGTACTACGAACAAGAGCAACGGAACTCTTGCACTCGTTCCCCAATGCCGGCGACGTTTGCGTTATACTGATCCCATCGTCACGGCGTCGCCCGCACACCCGGTCAGTCGTCATCATGAAGAAACCGCAAGTTGCGAATTTGGCTCAGGCATACGTCCTTGATCAACTCACCACCGTTGGGGAGTTGTGGCATCGCGAGGACGAGAACATCCGTTGCGTCGCGTGCGGCCATCGCTGCCTGATCGGCGAGGATCGACGCGGCATCTGCAAGGTGCGCTTCGTCAAGGACGGCGAGTTACTGGTGCCGTGGGGCTACGTCGCCGGCCTGCAGAGCGATCCCGTCGAGAAGAAGCCGTTCTTTCACGTCTACCCCGGCTCGGACGCGCTGACGTTCGGCATGCTCGGTTGCGATCTGCACTGCTCGTACTGCTTCCTTGGCACTACCCGAGTCCCGACAACGCGCGGTGTCGCAACCTTGGAAACGCTCTTTGCACAGGCATCGCGCGTTCTCAAGAATCCGGACGGTGACGTTGCCTGGGTGGATAACCTGCAAGTCTTTTCCCACACAGGGCAACCTCGCGCCGTTCGAGCCATCTTCCGGCACTCTTACACAGGCGAATTGGTTCAACTCGTTCCGGCATTCTGCCCGCCTCTGACGTGTACCCCGGATCATCGGCTCCTCGCCATTCCGCGCCCCAAACACGGTGCTCCCCCTCAGCAACCGACCTTTGTCCAGGCTGGCGTCCTGTCGCGCGATTGGTGCCTCGCAATTCCGAAGACGTTTCCGAGTCGCGATGTCGCACTGAATACAGCGGAATGGATTGCTCCGTTGACTGACCCGACACGGATGAAGCGTCAGTGGTCAGAGGAATTCTTGCGCGGGGTTCTGAGTTTCGATGCAAAGGGGTACAGCGTCCCGATGATTGCGTCTCGCCTCGGGGACAGCTGCGCCCGCGTGCGTGCCATTGTGAAGCGACTGAGGAGCGGGCTCTCGACTCCAGAAGAGTTGTTGCGGTATCAGGGCCGCGTGTTGGTCGAGGGACGGTCGGTGCGCCTCTTTAATGAGCATGCCCCCGGTATCCCGAAAGAGGTGCCAGTAGATGAGCGAGTCGCTGAGTTACTCGGCTACTACTGCGCCGAAGGATGCGTGTGGCAAGATCGGGAGCGCCGAGCGAATTCGGCCATGCTGACCTTCTCGTTCGGACCCCATGAGGAACATTTGGCGCAGCGCGTCGTCCAGCTGTTGCTCGACCTCTTTGGGGTCAAGGCAGCGATTCAACATAGGGAGACGACTTGTGCTGTAGTGAGTTACAAATCCTCGCTCGGTCTGCTTTTCGAGGGT
>DASPXY010001471.1:0-6057 GCA_035637055.1 Gemmataceae bacterium
TGCCGTCGGCGAGGACGATCAGGGCGACGTCGCGGCGCTGGTCGAGGTTGGTCGCGGTCAACTGCAGCGCCAGGCAGCTGTCCTCATTGCGCGTCCGTACACGCCCGGCGGAGGTGGCGCTGCCGACGTCGAGGCGACAGATGCCGGGGGTGATGGTGGGCGGCGCGGCGCTTTGGGGTGTTGGGGCAAGAGCACCCGCAGGGCCATCGAGTTCGAGGACGATTTCTTCTTCCTTGGGAGTCGCCGTTTTCGGTGCAGTGATCACGGAGCGCACCATGTCGCGCAGGCTGCCCCAGAAGCCACTGCCGCTTGCGGAGGCTGCAGCCTGGGCAGCAGGCGCGGCCGCGGCGGGCGCCGGCTGCGGTGGGGAGGGCGGTGACGGCGGCGCGGGCGGCAGGGCGAACGGCTGGCCGCATTTGCCGCACTTGACGGTGCCGCCGAGCATCTGGGCCTGGATCTGACAGACACTCTGGCAATGAGGACACTGGACACGCACAGACACGTTGTCGGTTCTCCCGCAAGGAGCTTTCGGCCGGTGGCGTTCCCCGCCTCGCCGCCGGGGGTCGGCCGCAACAGGACCGCGACGCGATGCCGCTTATCTTAACCGGCGGCGACGGCCGCGTACCACATCTTTTCGACGCTGGCGGTCGAGCGCGAGGCGAAGACAGGCAAGGAGTGATGACAAGAGCGTACAATAGAGGACATTCGAGGCCGGGAAGAACCACGCACCAGAAGGAGGGAGGAACATGCCGCGAACAAAGAAGCCAAAGGAGAACCCAACGCCGCCAGTAACACCGCAGCCAGCCATCGGGAATGGCGCCCTCGGTGATGTGCTGACGCTCGCCGAGGCTGCGGCCTACCTGCGACTGCCGGAGGCGGAAGTCGTGGGGTTGGTGCATTCGCAGGATCTTCCAGGGCGATTCACCGGGCGTGAGTGGCGCTTCCTCAAGTCGGCCATTCAGGAGTGGCTGAGCAAGCCGCCGCCAAAATACAGCAAGGAAGCCCAGATGTCCGTTGCGGGGTTGCTCAAGGACGACCCGGACCTGATTCCGATGGTCGAGGAAATCTACCGACAACGAGGACGGCCTATCACCGAGGACGGATCGTACAACCTGCTTCATGGGTTGGAGCCTGGGAGCGAGAAGAAATGATCGTCCTCGACACGGACACCTACACTCTGCATCAGTTTGCTCACGAGCGAGTGGTGGAGCGATGCCGCACGGCCAGCGAAGCACCGGCGATCACCATTGTCACGCAGATCGAGGTGTTCCGTGGCCGCCATGCTGCCATTATCAAGGCCGAGGACGGGGCCCGGCTTCTGCATGCTCAGCAGGTTCTGGTTCTTACGCTCCAGCACATGGCCCAATTCCGGGTAGTCCCGTTCGATGACGCGGCTGCCGCCATGTTCGATCAGTTGCGGCAGCACAAGAAGCTCAAAAAGATCGGACGGGCCGATCTGCTCATTGCCAGCATCGTCCTTGCCAATCGGGCCACGCTGGTCAGCCGTAACCTGAAAGACTTTCGCCAGGTGCCGGGCTTGCAGGTCGAGAACTGGGCCGACTGAGACCAGAAGTTACGGGCGGAAACTGTCCGGTTCCGTGTCGAAAAGATGATAACCAGATGCGGAGCGGGACGCTCCCGGTCCCGCTTGGGGGTGGCGCGCCCCTGCGAACTCGTGAGCGGGAGCGCAGATTTTTTTGGCCGCGACGCGCGTATGATGAATGTACCAACCTGCTCCACCGCGCAGGCGAATGCCCCCCTCATGAGGATCCCTGGCATGAGCCGAACCGCAGCTGTCCTTGCCCTCGCCGTCTGCGCCGGTGGCTTCCTGCTCGCCGGTCTCGCCGACGGCCAGGGCACCGGAAGCCGCCGCGAATACTACACGCCGGGTCTGGTGGTCGAGACCGGCACCCGTCGCGGCGCCTGCGACGTGCTGCGGTTCACCGAAGACGGCAAGCACCTGCTCGCCGTCGGCGATGACAAGGTCGCCCGCGTCTGGGAGTTCACGCCGGGGCGCAAACTGGTGCCTGCGGAAACGCCGGCGCTGCGCTGGCGCACCTGGCACGAGAACCGCGGCAACATCTACGCCATGGCGCTCTCGCCGGGCGATAGTCGCAAGGTCGCCATCGGCGGGCAGGGCATGTCGAGCGCTGGCGGTTCGGTGGCCGTCATTGACCGCCTCACAGGCAAGATCGAACACGCTTTCATCGGTTCCGTGAAGGTGCGTCAGGGCACCGTCTGGTCGATGGCCTTCTCCCCCTCGGGCAAGCAGGTGGCGTACGGCTGCCAGGACGGCAGCGTCTGGGTGTGGGATGTGGAGGATGGACGCAAGGCAGAACCGCGGCGGTTAGGGGTGCAGAAGGTCGATGAGGAACGGTCGGCGAAGCACCTGGGAGGGAAGCTCAACTACGTTTACTTCCTCCATTATCTGGACGCGCGCACCCTGGTGTCGGTTGGCTGGCACGGGCAGGTTTGCCGCTGGAACATCCCGCCGCCGGGCGCCGAGGCAACACCGCAGGTGATGTTCAAATTCGAGACCCCGGCGTTGTACCACGGCATTGCTCTCAGTCCGAATGGACGGTGGTTGGCGGGCGTCAGCGACGCGGGCGGCTTTCGCTTCGTGGAGTTGCGCAGTTATCCGGACGGCAGACAATCCCAAAAGGTTCTTCTTCCAGATCGCGAATATCCGCATAGCATTGCGTTCCGCCCGAACTCGACGGAACTGGCTGTCGGCGTACGCGTCGTTGCCCAACCTGAGGATGGAGCGACGTTCTTCAAGGAAACCATCGACAAGGTCTACCTCTACGACTACGACCCCCGCAAACAAACGCGCACACTGTTAGAGGGCGTTACACCGACCTACCACCCGGAAGCCATGACCTTCAACCCCGATGGTTACCATCTGGCCATTGCCGGCGGCGACGATCACGAGGTCACCATCTGGGATATCGACCAGAGGAGAGAGGTAAAGGGGAAGAAGGAGAAGGTGCGGGGGGTGCATGTGAGCCAAGTGGACGGTCCCGGCAAGACATTGTGGGCTGTGGGTCTGTCTCCCGACGCACGCTATCTCGCGTTCAAGGATCAGCGCAACCGCAACCCCAGGACGCCTAATGATCGTGGCGCCGGCGACTGGAAGTTCTTCGACCTGGAGAAACGTCAGTGGGCCGCCGACAATGGCTTCAAGCCTGCCCCCCAGAAGGATCGCGAAGGCGACTGGGAGATCCGCACCAGCCTGTCCGATGCCGAGGGCAAGGGCTTTGCACTTGAAGAAAGGCGGAACAGTTACTACTGGTTCGTGAAAAATACGCAGCAGGCCAAGATTTACAAGTTGCCGCTGGACGCCGACCGCGACAAGCTGCCGCGTTGCTACGCCTTCCTTCCGGCGGTCCCGGCGAAGGGCGACAAGCCCGCCCTGCCGGTGCGGTTGGCCGTCGGCCATCTTTGGGGCGTGAGCATCTTCGACCTCACCAATTCCGGACCGATTTTGCGGCGGGTTCTGTCCGGCCACGAAGGCGAGGTGATGGCCCTGGCCGTTGACGGCGACGGGCGGCGCCTGGTGACCGCGTCGCGCGATCAGACGATTGCCGGCTGGAGCCTCGACGACTGGCCGAGTCAGGCCGAGGTGGGCGCCCATTTCTACGTGGCCGGCGGGCGGCTTTACGTCGATACGGTGGACTCGGGCAGCCCCGCCTGGGAGGCTGGTCTGACACGTGGCGACGAGATCATCGGGCTGGCGGTCGCCCGCGAAGTCCTGTTCAACCGCAACCTCCGTCACGGGAATTGGGGCAAGAAAGATTGTGGCACGCCGGAACTCGCTCGGGACGCCCTGAATAACGCCAAGCCGAGTGAGGAGCACTACTTCGCCTTTCGGCGGCCGGGTAAAAAAGAAATCATCGAGCAACTGACCAGTGTGCGGCAGCGGCCGTTGTGGCGCTTCTTCCCGTCGCGCGAGGGCGAATGGGTACTGTGGCGCTGGCGCGATTACTACTACGATACCTCCACCCGTGGCGATTCCCTGATCGGCTGGCAGCGCAACGACGACAATCCGCTGGCGCCGCCGGAGTTCTACAAGGCCGAGCAGTTCCGCAACGAGTTCCACAAACCGCAACTCGTCGCCGCCATGCTCAAGAACTGGAAGGAGAACCCCGCCAAGATCGCCTTCCTCGACCTGCAACCGCCGGAAGTGACGGTCGCTGTTTCCCAGCAGAAGGTCAAGGAAGCCGGGATAACCGTGACCCTGACGGCGACGCCGCGCAGCAAGGCGGAGAACCATCAGGTCAACCGCGTCCTCCTCTGGATCAATGACTACCAGTTCAAGGAATGGGCAGGTGCCGACCTGGGGCTGAACAAGGCCGGAAAGTTCCAGCGGAAGGTCTTCATTCCGCAAGACAAGCTGCGCAGCGGCCCGAACCTGATGACGCTCCAGGCGTACAACGCCGGGAATACGCGGGCCGAAGCCACGCCCGTCCAGGTGGACAACCTCCGCGCCGCGGGCGACCCGAGCCTCTACGGCATCTTTATCGGTGTTGGCAACTACACGCAGTCCAGGGGCCCGGTCGCCGGGAAGCCCCTGACGAGCTTGCTGGCCGGCCAGGACGCCCAGAAGATGGCCGACCTCTGGCGCCGGCGGGCTCCTAGTCTTTACAAGGCCGCAAATATCCACATTCCGCCCCCGCTGCTGGACGCCAAGGCAACGCAGGCCAACATTCTCAAGCGACTGGACGATCTGGAAGGCAAGGTCAAGCCGGATGACCGCCTCATCTTCCAGATCAACGGCCACGGCACGCGCCCGGTGGAGTTGGCGAAGTTCCTCAAAGGGAAGGCGGCCAAGCAGCTCAAGGGGCTGGGGCAGTTCCTCTTCTGCTGCGCCGATTTCGACGTGGACCAGCTGCGTGAGACCACGGTGGACTTCGAGGAAATTTACAAGCGCCTCGTGCGGCTGCCCTGTCACAAGATCCTGATCCTGGACGCCTGCCACGCCGGCGACACCCGCACGGGCCTGGAGAGCGAAATCGTCAACCCGGTGCGCGTGCTGACGAAGGACCGCGTCGGCCCGATGATCTTCGCCGCCTGCCATCCAGAGGAGAGCGCCTGGGAGAGCAACACCCTCGACCTGCGGGCGGCCTTTGGCCTGTTCAGCATGGCCGTGCGGCGGACGCTGGAAGAGCGCTTCGACGACGCCGACACCAACGGGAACGGCGTGCTGGACCCGCAGGAGCTATCCGCGCAGGTGAATCTTGAGGTCAAGCAGCTGCTGGTGCAGCTGAACCAGATGGCCAAGCGGGCAGAGGGCGGGCGGCTGGCGCCGGGAGGGCGCCAGGTGTCGGCGGAAGGCGCGGATAGCCGTATTACCCAACGACCCATCGCCATCCTGCCGACTTTCGGGAGTGGGCTGCCACTGGTGCGGCGGCCCCCAGAGGAATGACAGGAAAGCCCACGGGCCGCGGCCCGTGGGCTTGGCGCATCCTTTTTTTTCCGGAGATCAATCCATGAAGGCTTTCGCTCATCGACGTGGCCCCGGCATCTGCGCCGTGGCCGGGTTCGCCCTGGTCGCTCTTGCGGCCGCAGCGCCGACCGCCCGCGCCGACGCCATCGACGACGCGTTGCTGGAACGGGGCCGCGCCATGATGAAATACCTGCGCAACAAGGACAACAAGGATGTCAAAAATGTCGGGGTGCTCAAGTTCCAGGTGCAGGTGCGTGACGGCAAGCCGCGCATGGAGGTGGGCCGCCTCAACAGCCTGATGGAGACGCGCCTGGAGAACGTGCTCATCCTCGCCAACGAGGATGACAAGCGCGTCATCGGCGTCACCCGCGGCGCCAGCCAGGCCGCCGCCGCCCGCGACAAGAACGCCACCTACCTCACCGCCGAGGGACTGGCGAAACTGTTCGCCCAGGAGTATCCCCTCGCCTGGGGCAAGGAAAAGGTGAAGGTGGATCGGTTCCTGACGGGCATCGTCCAGACCAGCCCCGACCTCAAACAGACGACCGTGATCATTCACGCGTATCGGCCCGGTCGCGCCGAGCCTCAGGAGGTGACGCGCTTCACGGTCGCGA
>DASPXY010001472.1:0-2494 GCA_035637055.1 Gemmataceae bacterium
CCCTTCGATGATCGCGGCGGCGTAGTCGGCACGCCGCGCGTCGGGTGCTGTCGCGTTAATCAGCTGCCGAAGCTCTTCAAACATCATAGTTCGACTGGTGTGGGTCCCCTTCGCGCCGAAGCGGAATCCCACCTGCGCTGCGGGAGCGCCGCGCGCACGGAAGAGGGACAGCGATGTTTCGAATGTTTCGCTCATAATTCGCCGGCAAGTTTGCCGGCAGACTATCCTCCGAAACGCAGCCGTCTGTCAACCGATTGAAATCGGTTTTCGCCGGCAAGTTTGCCGGCGAAGACATGCTTCTTGGGGTTGCGCACGCCTGCAAGCTGCGGCATTGCCGGAGTCACGGCCGTGTCGATCCTGGTAGCTCCCCGCTGTTAACAGCTACAATCTGATACGCTCGACCTCGTCCTGGGTGAGCCGCTCCTTCGTCCGGTCGTAGAGCTTGGTGGCCCATCCAGGCCTTGAGGGTTCCGAACGGGTGTTCGACCGTCTGTCGTCGCACGCCCATGGCCTCGGGCATGCGGTCGAGCCGGGCCTGCATCCTGTCGAGCACGTCCTCATTCTCCCAGCGCTTGATGATCCGCCGCTGGGTCGGCGTGCACCGGGATTTGAGCGGACAGGGGAAGCAGGCGCTCAGGTGGCGGTAGCGGTCGAAGTCTTCCGTGTGATCCACGCGGCGATGGATTTTGGTGAGTTTTACGCCCGCCGGGCAGGTGTAGTGGTCGTGCTCGGCGTCGTAGATGAAGTCCTGCCGGGTGAACAAGCCGCGTTTGGTCCCGCTCGACGTCAGGGTCTTGGGCACGACAGGTGCGACACCCGTGCCTTCGCACGACAGAACCAGGAACGGCGCTGCGGCGGTAATCGCATATTAACTAAAACTCTAAATTCATTCTAGAGGATCGCCGGCTATCGTCCCGGCGGCATGACGCCAAACGAAATCGCTCTGCTCCTCACCTTCGCGGTCGCGGCGAGCTTTCTCGTGGCCGTCATCGCGCTGGCGCTGTGGTTACTGCGATAGGGGGATCACATGCAAACTGCGACATTACTCAGACTGCTTGCGAACGCAGGCTCGGCGGATGACTCCAACCATGAAGACGAATTCGCCCCGATGCCTGAGTTGCCATCGTTGGGGCAGCGGTGGACGGTTCGACGCAAGGCCGCCGTTATCGAGGCCATGCGCGGCGGCTGGGTTCCGATCGAGGAGGTGTGCCGGCTGTACAATATCTCGGTCGATGAGTTTCTCGCCTGGGAACGCGACATTGACCGGCATGGTGTTCACGGCCTGCGCACCACGCGCTTTCAGATATACCGTGATACCGAAGCGCGGAGGCAGTAGGTCGGACATGAACCGCACCCGCACAATGACCGAAAATCTTGCGTTGACTATACTCGCCCGCGAGGGAATCGCGGCAATCTGGCAACTCCACCTTGCTTCCGTTGAGGTGCACCGGGCCGGCAATTCGACCGCTGCGGCTTCTATTTTGAAGATAGCCGACGCCGCGGAGGAAGCCTGGGCGCGTGCCTCGGGAGCGCGTGCGCACAAATGGTCGGCTACTGCCGCGCGGCCTTAGTGAAGAGGTTCCGCCCGTCGCCTTTGAACGGTCGCCAGCGGGGCCTCAGCGCGCGCCGCAAAGCGAAAGACGGATCGCCGTCGAGACCTGGAGCGCCGCGGCTAGGCCGGCAGGACGTTATACGAGCCGCAATTTGGACAGACGATTATCAAGCTGCTGGCTTGCTCCTGTCCGAGGCGGACGGAATTGAGGGAGATATCCTCGGCGATGACGACGCTGCACGATCCACAAACCAGGTCTTCCCCTTCATCCGACCCGAGCGCGGGGAGGCTCTGAGGCGGACCGATGACGCGGGCTCGCCCCGTTACCGAATGGACTATCTGTAAACGGGTTCGGCGGCGAAAGACTGCCATGATTTCGTTCCTGGCGTGTTTCGAGCCTCAGCGGCGCGCGGGGCGAAGCGGCGACGGCAGGCGCTTACGACTGGGCGGCTTCCTGTTCGACACGTTCCGGGTCTTCGGCAATCTGAATAATCCGCTCGTGCTCCTCGGCTTCTTCCAACAGCCGGTTTTTGATTGCCTCGGTCGTGGCGGTCCCGGCTAAAGACCGCAGTCGAGCCGCCTCCCGCCGGTGGTGGTTAAGAAAGTCAGACATCCAAGTACGCTAACGCGCACTGGCGGCGCTCGTCCGATCGCCTCCCAAAGAATGGTTATTGTGCAAAATTAGAAATTGACTCCCGGCCCCCTTCTCAAGAAAGGCCGCAGCGATCCTGTGGTTCGTCGCCCTGACGCTCTGGCTCCGGGACGGCGCGGATCGCTCAACACCTGACCAGCCCCAGCGCCAGGGGGCGACCAGCGCGCCAGAAGTCCTAGACCACATGTCCGCTGAGCGCGGGGCGACCCGTCTCACAGTATGCAGGTAACGAGGATTGCGCCGGATTGGCCGGCGCCGAGCCTCATGCATAGGAGACGGGCCGTGCGGGA
>DASPXY010001473.1:0-2433 GCA_035637055.1 Gemmataceae bacterium
TGCCGCCAGCGAACCCAGCAATCCCTCCGCCGCGTGTTCCGGTCGGCCCACACACATAGTCGCCGGTGCCGTCGTTCCGCAAATCAATTTGGCCGGTGGCGAGGATCGTCAGCGCCGTCGTGCCGTCCAGCGTCACGCCCGTATCCAGCCACTGCACATTGCTGGCATACTTGGCCGAGTCGATCGCCACCGAGGCCGTGCTCTGACCCGACAACCAGCGGATGCTGCGCAGTTCGGGCAGTTTCAGGGCGAGTTCGCCGAAATACGGCGTTTTCGCCTTGATGGTCGGCGAGACGATGCGGCCGGTGATGGCAAACTCGGTCGTGATGATGCGATCGTTGACCGGCACGCGCAACAGATCGTTGGGCACTTTGCCCTCGATGCGCTTGAGCGCCACCTGAGCGCGCTGGGCAACCTCCGGCTCCTTGGAGGTGGCGGCTTGCTTGAGCGCGGGGTAGGCGTACGGTCCCAACTCCACCAGTTCGTTCACGGCGGCGTCGCGGTCCTTGAACGATTTGCCGTTCAGGCGGGTCAGCGCCTTTTCGATCTGCTCCGGAACACCTTCCGGGAGGTGGAAACCGACGTCGATGTCGCGAATGTCGCTGGCCGGCACGAGCAGTTTGCCGTACTTGGTGACGATTTCGATGCTGTCCTGCAAGAGCTGCATGCGCACCTTGCTGCCGTCGCCGAAGCGCACCTCGACCTCGGTCGGCTTCATCGCCTTCTTGGTCTCCTGGCCCGCCAGGTTGGGCAGGGCAATCAGCCCGACAAGACAGAGGGCAATCATCATTTGACGCCGCATGGGATTCTCCTTCAAGCACTGGTGCCGTCCGAATTGCGCTGATTCTAACGCGGCGCGCCCGGCATGGCAAAAACTTTAACGAGCTTCTCATTTCTGGTCTTCCCGCTTGCGGGTTAGCGTTTTGGTAAGCGCTAACCCGCAAGCGGGAAAACACTCCGCCTCGAACTTGTCGCCCCTCGCTTGTGTCCACAAGGGCAAGTGAAGTGTCCGCCGGACGAGACCGGACGTGGTGTCCGCATCACGCCGGCGGCGACCCCTGGAGGATTACCCCCCAGACGGAGGAACCATGGCGAAGAAAGTGTTCACCCGCGTCAAACCGCACGTCAACGTCGGCACCATCGGCCACATCGACCACGGCAAGACCACCTTGACCGCGGCGATCCTGGCCCGCCAGGCCCATCGCTTCGGCGGCGACGTGCTGACGTACGAGGCCATCGCCAAGGGCGGCACGGTGCGCGATGCGTCCAAGATCGTGACGATTATCGCCGCTCACGTCGAGTACGAGACGGCCCATCGTCACTACGCGCATATCGACTGCCCCGGCCACGCGGACTTCATCAAGAACATGATCACGGGCACCGCCCAGATGGACGGCGCCATCGTCGTCGTGGCGGCCAATGACGGCGCCATGCCGCAGACGCGCGAACACATCCTCCTGGCCCGCCAGGTCGGTGTGCCGCATCTGGTCGTGTTCTTGAACAAGGTGGACACTGTCGATGACCCCGACCTGCTTGAGCTGGTCGAACTGGAACTGCGCGACCTGCTGAGCCGCTACGACTTCCCCGGCGACAAGACACCCATTGTCCGCGGGAATGCCCTGGCGGCGATGCAGTCCGGCGGCAAGGATGACGCGGCGTGCAAGTGCATCGACGATCTGATGGACGCCCTGGACACCTACGTGCCGCTCCCCAAGCGTGCCGAGGACAGGCCGTTCCTGATGAGCGTCGAGAACGTCTACCAGGCGACGGGCCGTGGCACGGTCGCCACAGGCCTGATCGAGCGCGGCACGGTGCATGTCGGCGACGAGGTCGAGATTGTCGGTCTCGCCCGCGATGCTCGGCGCACTGTCGTCACCAGCATCGAGACGTTCCACCGAGTGATGA
The DNA here is from genome assembly GCA_035637055.1 of Gemmataceae bacterium. Lineage (GTDB taxonomy): Bacteria > Planctomycetota > Planctomycetia > Gemmatales > Gemmataceae > DASPXY01. The sequence continues at coordinate 1,906 of DASPXY010001473.1, forward strand.
CGCAGGCGGTGGCTGGCGACAACGTCGGACTGCTGCTGCGCGGCGTCAAGCACGACGAGGTCGAGCGCGGCCAGGTGCTGGCCAAACCCGCCTCGCTGACCCCGCACACGCGCTTCGCTGCCGAGGTGTATGTGCTGGCGAAGGACGAGGGCGGCCGGCACAAGCCGTTCTTCTCGGGCTATCGTCCGCAGTTCTATTTCCGCACCACCGACGTGACGGGCACCGTCACGCTGCCGGAGGGTGTGGACATGTGCATGCCGGGCGAGAACGTCGCGCTGACGGTCGAGGTGCCGGCCGAGACGCCGGTGCCGATGGAGGAAGGCCAGCGCTTCGCCATTCGCGAGGGCGGCCGCACCATCGGCTCGGGCCTGGTTAGCCGCATCTTGGCCTGACTGTCAACTTCCTCCGCCCTCTCTTGAAGGAGGGTGCGGGGGACGGAGTACCGAGTACCGAGTACGAAGTACGGAGTACAGAGTCCGGAGTACGGAGTATGGAGGAGGGGAGCGTTCCCTTCTCTTGTACTCCGTA
>DASPXY010001474.1:0-8645 GCA_035637055.1 Gemmataceae bacterium
AAGCTGCATCCCACGTCCGGCACCTCGTTGCGGGTCAGGTACGGGACGAGTTGCGGCAACCGCACGCCATCAATCCGATAGCCGCCTTCGATGTCCGTCAGGTTGCCCGAGTCCCAACAGTCGTGAAAGACGAGGTAGGTCGCCCCCGCGCCCTTGGCCTTGCCGACGCGCTGCGTCCGTTCGGGAGACTTGAAGCCGCCCGCGCCGATGTCTGCCGGCATCTTCCAGTCGTCGTGCAGCAGGTACGCCGCCCGTGCGGCGTGCTTTGCCAGGTACTTGTCGTCGAAAAAATAGTAAGCCAGCTCGATCTCATCGTCGTCCGTGAAGACCTGGAGCAGGCCCGGGGAGGTGCGGATTTCGTTGATGTACAGCCCGGCCTCCTGCAGGCTTTCCGCGAGCGCGCGCAGGCTCCGAGGCGGCGGCAGGGCCTCCTCGGCGATACCGGAAAACAGCCGTTGAAAGCTGTACACGCGCGTGCCGAGGATCTCCCGCGCCCGCCGCTCAGCGCGGTCCTCGTCGGCGATGCCATCCCAGTGGTGGCGGAACCAGTCGAGCACGGTCGCATCGTCGAAGCGGCGGCGGTGCAAGCCGGTCGGCCCGTCGTAGTGACTGCGGTAGACGAAGTGGACAGTCATCGCCTCAACCCTCTTCTTCCTCGCGCAACTTTGCCAGGATGCTGTAATCTTCCAGTGTCGTCGTGTCGCCGGTTGTCTGCCGGCCGCTGGCGATGTCGCGCAACAACCGCCGCATGATCTTGCCCGAGCGTGTCTTCGGCAAGCTGTCCGTGAAGCGAATTTCGTCCGGCCTGGCCAGTGCCCCAATCTCCTTGACGACGTGAGCCTGCAACTCCTTCTTCAACTCGTCGGTCGGCTGCTCGCCGCTGACCAACGTGACGAAGCAGGAAATGCCCTCGCCCTTGAGTTCGTCCGGCTTGCCGACCACCGCCGCCTCGGCGACCTTCGCGTGATGCACCAGGGCGCTCTCAACCTCCATCGTGCTGAGCCGGTGGCCAGAGACGTTCAGCACATCATCGACGCGGCCCATGATCCAGAAGTAACCGTCCTCATCCTGCCGCGCCCCGTCGGCCGTAAAGTAGACATGCGGGACCTGCGACCAGTATTGTTGCCGGTAACGCTCGTCGTCGCCATAGATCGTCCGCAGCATCGCCGGCCACGGCTTCTTGATCACGAGGAGACCACCCTGACTGCGCGGCACCGGGTTGCCGTGACGATCGACGACTTCCGCCACCACACCGGGCAGCAGTCGCGTCGCCGACCCTGGCTTGGTCGGGATCGCCCCCGGCAGCGGCGCGATCAGGATCATGCCCGTCTCCGTTTGCCACCACGTATCGACAATCGGGCAGCGCTTCTTGCCGATTACCTCGTGATACCACATCCACGCCTCGGGATTGATCGGCTCGCCGACCGTGCCGAGCAAGCGCAGGCTCGACAGGTCGTGACCGCTGGGCCACTTGTCGCCCCACTTGATGAAGGCGCGAATCGCGGTCGGCGCTGTGTAGAAAAGGTTGACGCGATACTTCTCGATGAGCGCCCAGAAGCGATCCTCGCGCGGGTGGTTCGGCGCCCCCTCGTACATCACGGAAGTGGCACCGTTGGCCAGCGGCCCGTAGACGATGTAACTGTGACCCGTCACCCAGCCGATGTCGGCGGTACACCAGTAAATGTCGTCTTCGCGGAGGTCAAATACCCACTTATGAGTCAGCGACACGCCGAGCAGATAGCCGGCGCTGGTGTGCAGTACCCCTTTCGGTTTGCCGGTCGAGCCGCTCGTGTAGAGGATGTACAGCGGGTGCTCGCTGTCGAGCGGCTCGGCGGGGCAGTCGGCGGAAGCGGTCGCCATCAGGTCGTGCCACCACAGGTCGCGGCCGGGCTTCATCGTCACCTGCTGATCGCAGCGGTTGAAGACGATGCACTTCTCGACCGTCGGCGAGCGATCGAGCGCGCCGTCAACATTCTGCTTGAGCGGCACCACCTTGCCGCGCCGCCAACCACCATCCGCGGTAATGACCAGGCGGGCCTGCGCGTCATTGTTGCGGTCGGCGACGGCGTCGGCGCTGAAGCCGCCGAAGATGACACTGTGCGTCGCGCCGATGCGTGCGCAGGCGAGCATGGCGATCGGCAATTCGGGCACCATCGGCATGTAGATGGTGACGCGATCGCCGGCCTTGATGCCCACACCCTTGAGGACGTTCGCGAACTTGCACACCTCGCGATGCAAATCCTGATAGGTGAGCGTGCGCGTGTCGCCGGGTTCGCCCTCCCAGAGAATGGCGGCCTTGCTGCGGCGCGGGCCGTCCAGGTGGCGGTCGAGGCAGTTGTAGCTGACGTTGAGCTTGCCGCCGTCGAACCAGCGGGCGTGCGGTTCGTTCCAGACCAGCACTTGCTCCCAGCGTTTGAACCAGTGCAGCGTCTCCGCCTGCTCGGCCCAGAAGCCTTCGGGATCGTCCTTGGCCCGTTGCCAGAGTTGTTCGTACTCGGCCAGGCTCTTGATGTGGGCACGCGCGGCGAAATCCGCGGGTGGCGGAAATTGCCGTGTTTCCTTGAGGACGCTGGTGATATTCGACGTTTCCGGAGAGGACATGCGTAGAATCTCCTTGGGACAGCTCATGGCAAGCCCACGGGTCGCGACCCGCCGGCTTGTTCACGCAGCCAATTCTAAAGATTGGAGAGCAACGGGGGAAGGTTGCGGCCCTTCTGATGTTGCAGCAAGGGAGGTATTGGGTTTAGAGTAGGAAGGAGGAAGAAAGACAAGAAAGAGGAGGTGCGATGCCCTCACCATTTCCGGGGATGAATCCCTATCTCGAACAGGCGGAGGTCTGGACCGATTTCCACGACCGCCTGGTGCCCGCGATTGCGGAGAGCCTGGGGCCGCAAGTCAATCCCAATTACATTGTGAAACTCCAGGAACAGCTCTACGTCCACGAACTGGCAGGGGACAGCCGTCGGCTTGTGGGGCGGGGGGATGTATCCCTGGCTCCGGGCGAACATCCCGCCAAGTTGGGGAGGGGCACAGCTACTCTCGAAGCCCCCGCTGCCGTGGAACTGATTGACGTGGACTGGGAGCGCATCTCGTGCGTGGAAATCCGCGACCGTGGTAGCCGCAACCTGGTCACCGTCATCGAGGTGCTCAGCCCCGCCAACAAGTATAGCCACGCTGACCGGGAGCAATACCTGAGCAAGCGCCACCGTTTGCTGGCCAGCCCTGTCCATTTCGTCGAGATTGATCTGCTGCGCGGTGGCCCCCGTTTGCCGGTAGTCGGCGCTCCCCCCTGTGATTACTGGGTCCTCGTGAGCCGTCGCGAGCAGCGCCCGCGAGCCGAATTGTGGCCGATCCGGTTGCCCGAGCGCTTGCCTGAGGTGCCGGTGCCGCTTCACCCACGCGACCCGGACGCCCGCCTCGACCTGCAACAACTCCTGCACCGGGTCTACGATATCGCCTATTATCGGGAGTGGATCTACAGCGGCAGCCCGAGCCCTGCTTTGTCGGCGGAGGACGCTGCCTGGGCGGAGCAAATTCTGAAAGAGAGCCGCCCCCCAACAGGCTGAACGGCCGACTTTTTCCTTTCCTCGACCCGGGCACGGTGTTAGCCTGAGAGCAATCCTTGCGGGCGAAGGCAGGTCAAGATCCGTTCGACACGGACCGTCGTCTGACGAGGCTCCCCAAGCACGAAACCGAAGAGGTGACCGTGACGGAGAAGGCTGAAGCGGCTCGGGTGCAACTGCCCGAATCGAATGCCCAACACATCGCTCGTTGCCTCGTCTACAATACTGTGGATCTGGACGGCAGCGGGGTGGTGCATGTGCTGGCTCTGCTGCAGGCCCGCGCCGCGCAGGTCCGGGCGATGAACCTGCGGCTCAGTGACCTGGATCGGCGCATGGCCAGCAGGGAAATCGCTTCACAAGAGGAATACAACGCGGAGTTGCTCGAGGGCCTGTACGAGACGACTTGCCTGAAATGGTTCCTGGCGAGCGCCTTGCGGGAACTCGCCGTCCGCCTGGAAAGCGAGGTTTCCGGAGCCCAGGTGTGCCTGAACCCGATCCGGCAGATCACGTTCGCCTCGGATGGCCAGGTCGAGAGCTTCCTGCTGGACTTCCCCGCAATCGGCCCTGGGGGCGCTTACATCTAACGCTGTCCGCACACCAAACCCAAGGATAATCCATGCGCACCGCTGTTCTCGGCGCCAACGGCCAACTGGGTCGCGATTTGTGCCCGCGCTTGCCGGGTGAGGTGATCCCCCTGGGCCGCCCTCGCGTCGATCTGGCCGACGCCGCGACGCTCAAGCCGGCGCTTGAGGAGTTGCGCCCCGACGTGGTCGTCAACTGTGCGGCCTACAACTTCGTCGATCGCGCCGAGACCGAGCCGGACGCGGCGATGGCGGTGAACGCCTGGGGCGTGCGGGCGCTGGCGCAGCTCTGCCGCGACCTCGGCTGCACGCTGGTCCACTTCAGCACCGATTACGTCTTTGGCCTGGACGAGACGCGCCGCACGCCCTGGACCGAAACCGACGCCCCCGGCCCGGTGAGCGTGTACGGCCTGAGCAAACTGGCGGGTGAATACCTGACCCGGGCGATTTGCCCGCGCTCGTTCGTCGTACGCAGCTGTGGCCTGTACGGTCTCTGGGGCAGTGGAGGCAAGGGCGGTAACTTCGTCGAGACGATGCTGCGCGTGGCGGGCCAGGGCAAGCCGCTGCGCGTGGTCGCCGACCAGACCTGTACGCCGACCTACACCGCGGACCTGGCCGAGGCGACCGTGGCCCTCTTGAACACCGGCCGCTACGGTCTCTATCATCTCACCAACGGCGGCGCCTGCTCCTGGTACGAGTTCGCCCGCGCCATCTTCGAGACCACTGGCATCCCCGCCGACATCACGCCCATCACCAGCGCCGAGTACGGGGCCCCAGCGCGCCGCCCCGCGTACAGCGTGCTGGCCTCTGCGGCGGTCTCGGCACTCGGGCTGAAGCCGCTGCGTCCCTGGCAAGCGGCGCTGGCGGCCTACCTGGACGAGCGCCAACGTCATCCCGCCAGAATAGCGACAACATGACATTTTTGCCTTTTTCTCCAAAATCCATGTCCACTTTTTTCCGCGATTTTCGATTTAGATAGATAGGCACGTTGGCTGCCTTGCAGGAAGTGGATCGGCGACCGCGGAAGCGCCTCACTTGCTCTTCCCAGAATGCGGGTCCGCACTCCCGCCCTGACCATGGTGCCCCTGACCCAACCCAATGACGGTGTTCCCAGTGGAGATTCGCCCATGCGAAGGCTCTTGGACAAGTTCCGCGTCGACTGTTCGTCGAGCTTCCTCCGCGGCGCGAGGCCGCTCTGGAAGGCGTATTGTTACGCTTACGAGTTGCGCTGCGACCCGTGGGAATTCGCTGTCGGGATCGACAGCCTGCGACTCCAAGGTTTGGAGAACAACGATCTCCGTTGGCTGGTGCAGAAAGGCTACATCGCTTCTGCGGTGGAGACAAAGCCGATCGAGAAAAGCCGGCGGTGCTTCTACCGCTCTGCCGGTCTCGCTTTTCCGAGGGGAACCTGCTTCGTCTTGACATCCGCTGGGGCGCAATTCCTGGAAGAGGTCATTGCGCGCACGGAATCCGGGGCCAACCAGTGGGAGGACAACGTCGCTCCGGCAGCGGAAGATTCGTCGGCCAGCCCTTGGTGGGACGCCGAAAACCGCGAACTCCGCTTTGACGGGCAACTGGTGAAGCAGTTCAAGGTGCCAGCCCCGAATCAGGAGTTGATTCTTGCCTCCTTTCAGGAACAAGCCTGGCCCCATCACGTCGATGACCCCTTGCCCCCGCTCCCCGAACTCGACTCCAAACGGCGGCTGCACGATACGATCTGTCGGTTGAACCGGAATCAGAAACATCGCCTGCTCCGCTTCCGTGGCGATGGCCGGGGAAGCGGACTGTACTGGGAGGTGGCAATGTAGGAGACATGCAGGAGGACAGTTCTGTATGCCGCCATTGGTGGTGGCACCGAACCGGAGTGGTCGGAGCCTGTCTTTGGTCGCCCCAGACCCGCACCAGACTGCCCACGGAGTCGCGCTACACACCCGCTGGCCAAACCCATTACCCTAGCTCGTGCAGGGACAACGGCCCTCCTGTTCGTCGTCCCGCCTTCAGGCGGCATCGCGTGTTCCGCCTGAAGGCGGGACGACGAACAGGAGGTCGCTTGCACGGGCATTAACTCCCTGGTTCGGCTTTTGGTCGCTCCGTGGTGTTGCGGTGGGCAGGGCGCACCGCGGGTGTTCCGGTCGATGAGTGTCCCATTTCTCCACCACTCAGGCAATGCTCCCTTGAGGTTTCTACAGGAGGTCAGTCATGTCGAGGAAGAAGTTGTGGCTCCTTGGGGTTGTGGCCCTTGCGAGTGCCCTCGGGTTTGCGAGCGACGCTGGGGCGCAGCCCCGGATCGCGGTGAAGCCGAGGCCAACTGTCGCAAGCATCTCGATCACCGGAGGCCCGACCGCCCAACTCACGGCGGATTTGGCAGCGGTCGTTGCTGCCAAGCAGGAGAAAGCCAGGCTCATCGGGGTGAACGTCCAGGGAGAGGCCATCGTGGAGTTCGGCGCCGACGTCACGCCGCAGGCGGCCATCGCCGCGCTGGCGGAAGCCCCGCGCAACCTGGACACCCGAGTGCATCTCGAAGAGCAACCGTTCAGGCCGGTCACCAAGTTGATTGTCGTCTACTCGGGGAAAGCTGCTCCGCAGGAAGTGGGCGGTATGAAGGTCGTTGACTCCCACCCGGAAGGGCAATTCGTGGTGGTCCAGTCAGAAGACGGCTTCAGCGCCGAACAGATTGAGCGGCTCGCGGCGGATGAAAAGGTGCGGCTGGTACAGCCCAATTACGTCTACCAGCTCGTCGGCCAGCCGACCCCTGCGGCCCCGCCGACGAAGGTTCCCAATGACCCGCTCTTTCCGCAACTCTGGGGGATGAGGAATATCCACGCCCCAACTGCCTGGCACAAGATCGTTACGTCGCCCGTCCTGGTGGCCGTCATCGATACGGGGATCAACCTCCAACACAAGGATCTGATGGCGAATATCGCGCCCGGCCTGAGTAAAGACTTCACCACGGATAACAGTGTCATGGACGTGCAGGGCCACGGCAGCCACTGTGCCGGCACCATCGCGGCGGTCGGCAATAACAAACTGGGGGTCGTCGGCGTGATGTGGAAGGGCCGTGTCTTCAGCGCGAAGATCTTTGGGAAAACTGGCTTCGCAGGGGACATTCAGGTGGCGAAGGCCATCGATTACGCGGTTGCCAAGGGAGCGAAGGTTCTCAGCAATAGTTGGGGGGGCGGGGCTGCATCCCCAGTCCTCCAGGCTGCGATTGCTCGGGCTGATCTGAAAGGAGTTCTGTTCATCGCTGCGGCGGGAAACTTCGGACAAGACAACGACGTTACGCCGTTCTACCCGGCTTCCTATCCGAACAAGAACATTATCTCCGTCCTGGCCATCAATGTCTCGGATAAGAAGTCCAGCTTCAGTCACTTCGGGAAAACGACGGTAGACATCGGTGCCCCTGGCGAGGGGATCCTCAGCACGCATCTGGGTCAGACTTTCAAATCCTTGAGTGGCACCTCGATGGCTACGCCGCACGTTTCCGGCGCAGCCGCCCTCATCTGGGGGCACCCGAAGTTCCAGAGTTTGAAACACACTCAGATCAAGGCCCTGATCCTGAAGAACGCCCGCTTACTGTCCGACCTGTCGGGCAAGTGCGTGACAGGCGGCACCCTGGACATCGGGTTTCTGGGTGCGCTGCCGCCGGTCCCGGCAGAGATCGGAAAGAAGGAGTCGAAGAAAGACTAAAGGTTTGCGCGGAAACGGGAGGGCGAGGCCCAACAGGAGGCTCGCCCTCCCGAGCACTGCCTTTCTCGGCAAGTTCCGGTCGGCCCGGATAGCTTGGAGCGGGTGGGTTTTACTTCGCCTGCCCCACAGGGCTGCCGCAGGTGTATACTGAATGAGGTGGTCCTGTCGCCTTTTTCGCCCCGCTGATCGGAGGGGAACCCATGTTAAGGATCGCGTCACTCGCTCTCGGGCTGGTCGGCTTGGGCTTCCTGGCGGCCCCGGCGACCAACGCTCAGAAAGATGACCCCAAAGGAAAAGAAAAAGTGGAATTCACCGGCAAGCTCTCTCACCCCGTCTTCGCGATCGGCGGCGAAACGACGGGAACGGTGATCGAAACCAAGAAAGGAACCTACGAGCTGGACCTTGGCGGGAAGAAGGAACTGCTCAAACAGGTGGAGGCCCTGAACGGTAAGCAGATTGTCGTCCGTGGAACCTTGAAAGTCGTGAAAGGGCTCGAAATCCCCAAGCGGCAGATCATCACGGTGAGCGAGATCAAGGAGGTGAAAGGGAAGGACGTCAAGAAATAGGAACGCCAGCGCAGGACCGTTGTCCTGCCCGAGGCAAGGTGCGAATGGACAAAACTGTGGCGGCCGGTTGGGGACTTGTCGAGCCACCGCAAGTTCCCAACCGGCCGCCACAGTTCTTCCCACCCATCTCCCCAGCGCCGACGCCACCCCCCGACATCCTTCTCTGACCACCTTTTCCAACGGTGCCGCCTGAGACAGACTGCCGGGATCTTTCGGCTGAAAGTTACGGTTGACAGTCGTCTCGCCCT
>DASPXY010001475.1:0-8162 GCA_035637055.1 Gemmataceae bacterium
CGTCCCGAATCCGCACGGAATTGTCGTTGCCGCAGGACACCGTCTGCTTGCCATCGGGCGCGAAGGCCACACAGCGCACGACCTCCTTGTGGCCGTCGAGCCGGCGCCGATCCCAATCCTGCTCGATCGCTTCGACCAGCAGGGTTGCCCGCCGTTGCGTTTCCAGGTCGGCAGCCTTGTGAGCCGTCCAAAGCAGGGCGTCCATCGCCTCATCGCTCCGGGCGACGAGGGCCTTGCCGGCGGCGTCGCGCTCGGTGAATTTTTTGCTGCCCAGCTGCTCGACCAGGCGGGCGACCACGGGCTGGCCGACGGGTTGCTTGGCTGGTGGCACCGGGTGGAGCGGCGCCGGCGGTACGTCGTCTGCCTTGCTCTGCGCGACGAGCCAGTATTTGAGGTGCCGGAGTGTCTGCCAGTTCTCGCGGATTCGCTCCGGCTTTTCCGGGGAGTCGTGCCAGACGATCTTCGGGGGGGCACCGGGCAACTCGCGGAGGTACGGCTCATTGAGGCGATGAAGGATAAACGAGTTGGTGGGCGTGGCGGGCGCAGGATCCTTGAAATCGAGGGAACGGATCACGGCCGCGGGGGCGCTCTTGTCGCCGTAGAAGTACAGGAGGTCGATCCCCCCGCTCCGGGTGGCCTTGGTGGAACGGATGAGCGGCAGCACCCACTCCGGCTGGACCGGTTGCCGGAACCGCTTCGCCAGGACGTTGACCACGGCCTCGCGTCGCTCCAGATCGTCGTCGGTCGCGCAGCGCTGCAGCGTCACCAGGGCGGCCCCGCTTTGCAGTTCACCGAGGCCGACGGCGGCCGCACGCCGCACCTCGACGTTGGCATGATCCAGCGCCTCCACGAGCGGGGACAACGCGCGCGGGGAGTCCGTCCGGCCAAGGGCGGGGAGCAGGGCGACGGCGACTTTCGGCGTTTCGACGCGCAGTCGCTCCAGCAGACCATCGACCGCCGCCGGCGTCTTCATGCTGCCCAGCGCCGCTGCCGCGGCGATGCGGACGCCCACGTCCGAGTCGCGCTGGGCCTTGAGGGCGGCCTGCACGGCGGCAGTGGTTGTGAACCGTCCCAGCCCGGCCAGGGCCGCGCTGCGATGCTCGGTATCGCCCTCGGCCGTCAGCGCCGCCAGATCCGCCACGGCACGCTCGCCGCCGAATGAGCAGGCCACCGCGACGGCTCGCGTCAGGGCTTCGCCCTTGCCTTGCCGCACGCGCTGGATGTATTCCCTCAAGACGCGGCCGACGTTCGCCTCGGTGCGCGGCAGCACCTTGAGACGAAAAGTCGTCTCGACAGTGAAGATCGCCTCGTTATCCAGCATCTCCAGGTTCGGCCCGCCGCGCTCGATCCCGAACGCGCAGCGCACGGTGTAATCGCCGGGTTTGTCGATGGTGCGATAGTCCGTGACGACGAGTTCACGCCGGCTGGTCTCGCCTGCCTTGACGGCGATCACCCACGATTTGCCGCCGAGGTCCAACACCGTGCCGTCCGGGCGAGCCTTCGGGTCGCGGAGCAGTTTGCCTTCGGCGTCGGTCACGCGGATGCGAAACTTCTCATGACGACCGGTGCCGCGATAGTCGCCGCCGAACCAGTAACCAAATTCCTTGACGCCGCTATTCTTGATCGAGAACGTGACCGGCAACGGCTCACCGAGGACAATTGCGGTCTTCTCAGGGGTAAAACCGGCGAGCACGCGCAGCGTGTTCACCCGGTACTCCTTCAGTTGGGGCAGGGCAGGCACGTCCTGCTTCGGCTGGTCGTTCCCTTGCGCCTCGGCCAAGCGGCTGACCGTGGACGCCACGAGGAGCGCCAGGAACATCCCCCTCAGCGCGACCGCCTGAACGCGATGCTGACCCATCGGCCTGTCCTCCAGAAGCGAATGCCTGCCCCATACTTCAGACGAGAGGAAGCCGTTGATCGCTTTCCCACACTTTCCAGCACGGTTCACGCACGCCGCGCGCTCGTTGATCGCCGGTGTGCCGCTGGCCGGGAGGAATGTCATGTCCGGCGGCGGGCCGGGGTGGAAGCGCGCGGACGGGCCGCCTACCGCCCCTTGAGTATTTGCGCGGCCCGGCAGGTTGGCGTGTTCAGTCACGGAATGAGACACGGAGTTGCCGAGTCGTCGCACCCCGCCGGACAGTGAGCATGGCCTCGGCCTGCGCGGCGACCTTGCCCCGCAGCAGCTGGCGGAATGGCTCGACGGATTTTACGGCCGTCCCGCTGAGGGCGGCGATACGATCCCCGGCCTGCACTCCCGCCCGGGCGAAGGGACTGCCAGGGCGGACTTGGTTTACCTGAACGCTACCCTCCGCAGCCGCGACCTCAATCCCCACATCGGAGGTTTCAAAGAGTCTCAGAAATGGCAGCGGATTGTGCGCCTTCTCAACGATCACGTTGTCCTTGGATAACAGCGGCTCGCACGTGACCTTGCCGGTCGCGATGATGACGCTGTGATTGATCCGTTTCGTGTGGACGTCACCGTCGCAGAAGATTACGCTCCCGCTGATGTTCGCTCCAGGGGAGCCCATTTTCAGGTCGCCATTGAGCAGCAGCACGACATGGTTGGCTGTAATATAAACCCCCAGGTGGCGACGGCAGACGATCACGCTCCCATCGGCGATGTCCACAGTGGAGTCGGCCCTGACGATGATTCGTTTGCGGCCCGACTTGACACTGTCATCCTTCCAGGTCTCCAATACCCACAGGGGGGACTGCAGGAAGTCCTTCTCAAGCGGGATGAACCACCTGGCCGGTTGGCCCGTTTTGTCGCCCGCCCACAGGGTCATTGCCTGGGCGATGTCGCCCACCGCTTGCCAGTCGTCGGCGCTGGCGGCCTTGCCGCGCAGGACTAACCGCTCCACCAAAAGATCAACGGGCACGCGCTTCCCCTTGGCAATCGCGGCCGCACGGTCCCGTTGCTGCTGACGCTCGCGGAACACGCCCAGGATGTGTTCTACCCGGCGGCGGAACTCCAAGTCGGTGGCTGAGCCAAGTACCTTCTGCAGGGCAGGCAGAGCAGCCTGTTCCAGGGCGAGCAGCTTGCGGGTCGCTTCGTCACGCTCGCGGTAGCGCTGGCTGTTGAGCTGCTCAATCAGCCGCCGAACCTCTTCGGCCCGCTCCCGCTGCTCTTGCGCGGGCAATCCGCCAGCAGCCAGGATCACGCTGCCCAACAGACACATGGCCACCACAATACGCGCACACATGACACATCTCTCGGAACAGAAAGGCAGAGTATCAGGGGCGGACAGTTGTGGCACGGTCAGGAGACCGTGCCACAACTGTCCGCCCCGCTGGGCAGAGCTTACGGGCCGGTCAGTTCGCCCGGCTGCATCTCCACCGCGCCGATGTCCACGAACCCGTCGACGATCCGGTCGTAACCGCGCTGGTCGGTCGCGCTATCAACCAAGGAGGTGTCCCCCGCAGCAAGGGCGGGGCTGCCAGCGAGGAGCAGGTAAGTCTGCGTCGGCCCGCCGTTGTCCGCGAGGTCGCCGAGCAGGGGATCGATCGGCGCGGAGGACGTTCCCACGAGGTCGCTGGCGAGGAAACCGGTCGCGCCGTCGCCATTCCCGATCAGGTTGTGGCCGAGGCTGATCAGCTTCCCTGCCACGTCGGGATACGTGGGGGCCGTGTTGCCGGCAACGATGGTGTTGCCCAGAGTGATCCCGTCGCCGCTCCCGCCCCCGCCCCCTCCCCCGGGAGCGGAGGGGCTTCCCGCCTGGGGTCCGACGGGCGCCGCGGGGTTGTTGTCCAGCCCGCCCACCTGCAGGGCCGCGCCGGTGCCATCCCGGCTCGTGTTCCGGGTGATCGTGCAACTCCGGAGCGTTGTTTGATTGCCGGCGGCCAGGACATGCAACAGGCCGCCGCCACGGTTGGCCGTGTTTCCGGTGATCGTGCAGTTACCGAACCTGGCGATGCCGTTGTTGTAGATCGCGCCGCCGTCGCCGGTGGCGGTAGGCGCGATGAAGTTCCCCAGAAACAGGGTGTTGGTCACCAGAACCGGGGCGAGATGCCCGGGGCGGTTCGCCGGGGCCTGCGCAAAAAGGCCGCCGCCGTTGCCATCCTCGGTAACCCGGTTAAACCAGACATTCGCGCGGTCGATAGTCAGCGAGCCGTTGGATACCGCTGGGTTGTCAAAATAGATGCCGCCGCCCGCGCTGCGGGCCTGGTTGTTGATGATGTTGCAAGCCGTGCGGTCATCTCCGAAGAGGTAGACATCCCCAGCGCCGGCACCGGCATAGAGGCCGCCCCCCTGTGTGTTCGCCGTGTTCCCGGAGATCGAACCGAAGTTCACGAACAAAGTCCCCTGGTCCACGGCGATGCCGCCTCCGCTGTCCGCCTCGTTGTTGGTGATGTTGCAGTAGGTGACATTCAGTGTACCACCTGCCAGCAAAATGCCGCCGCCGTTGCCTGCGCCGGCCCTGCCACCGCTGATGGTCAGCTGCCGGATCGAGACTTCACCGGTTGTCTGAACTTGGAAAATGCGGAAATCACCTTGGGCGGGGTCGCGGGCAATGGTCAGGACATCCCACCCCGGGCCGAGGATCCTGACCGGCCTGCTGATCGGGGCCAGGGCGCTGGCGAGGGTGATGGTGCCCTGGGCGCCGGCGCCTTGAAACTCTATCGTGTTCATCGCCTCATTCCCGAGGTTCAGGTCGATGATGGCCCGACGCAGCGAACCGGAACCAACCGCGGCGCTGTCGCCGGTGTTGGTCACGGGGTAGATGGCGGGAACCCAGCGATCTTCCAGGGCTTCGAGGGACGGCCGATACTTGGTGCCGCTGGCCGTGCCGCGACGCGCCCGGAAAACAAGGCGCGGATAGAAGAAACGGTTCGCTTCCACAGATGCGACGACATGATTGTTCCTCCATGGCGAAGAGAGATCGAACCGGTTGTTGATACCGCAACGCTGCGATTTGCCCCACGACTTCACCTCACGGAGGTGATTGAGCACTCGTTGGAAGCGTGCTTTTGGGGCGGACTCCCCGACATTGGGGATAAGGAGAGATGTAATGGTAACGCGCCATTCCCGGAAGGCAAGAGCGCTCGAAAAAAATCTGCCGGCGCCGGGGTAGTAACGGCTTTGTAACGATGGCTGTCTCACCGTTGGTGACAACAGTCCGCCGCCGACGTACAATCGACGGTCGAGATCGTTCCTTACGGGGTTGACCATGAAGCCATCGCAATGCCGAGGACCACTGAAGATCACGCGGCGCGACTTGTTGCAAGTCGGGGCCATCGGCGCCCTGGGATTGACGCTGCCGCGCTTGCTGCGGGCCGATACCGCGTCCAACCGCTCCGGGATCTCCGCGAGCGCCGACGCCTGCATCCTGGTGTTCCTCAATGGCGGGCCGAGCCATCTGGACATGTGGGACATGAAACCCGCGGCGCCGGTGGAGATCCGCGGCGAGTTCCGGCCAATTGCGACCTCGGTGCCGGGCGTGCAGCTGTCCGAACATCTGCCGCGGTTGGCCCGACAGCTGCACCATTGCGCCCTGGTCCGCTCGGTCCATCACACGGTCAACAACGCGCACGCGGCCGCCGTCTACGTGGGCCTGACCGGGCATAACCGCGGCGACGCGACCGTGGCCATCGGCGCCGGCCCGAGCGACTACCCCGCCATCGGGTCCGTGGTCGGCCTGTGCCGTCCGCCGCAGACGCCGGTCGCGCCGTTCGTGTCACTGCCGTACATCACCGCCGAGGGACGCGGCGGACCGCCGCAACCCGGCTTCTTTGGCGGTTGGCTTGGGCGCGCTCACGATCCGTTGTTCGTGTTGCGCGACCCGAGCGCCCCAGGCTTCGCGATGCCCGAGTTGTCCCTCGCCGGCGACATCGACCGTGATCGACTGAGCGCACGACGCTACCTCAGCGCTCAACTTGGGACGCGGGGCCGCGAGCGCGCGCTCCAGGAGATGGGACAGTTCCAGGCACGGGCGTTCGACCTGCTGACCTCAGCGGCGACGCAGCGTGCCTTTCAGATCGACCGCGAGCCGGCCCCGGTGCGGGCGGCGTACGGCCGCAACATCTACGGTCAGAGCGTATTGTTAGCGCGGCGACTCATCGAGGCTGGCACCCGCGTGGCGTGCATCTCGTGGGCGCCCGACGCTAACGCCACCTGGGACACGCACGGCGGCAACTTCGCCAAGCTCAAGAACGAGTTGCTGCCGCAACTCGACTCTGCGGTGGCGAGTCTGCTGGGCGACCTGGCGGCGCGGGGGATGTTGGAGCGGACGCTCGTCGCCGTCATGGGTGAGTTCGGTCGGACGCCGCGCGTCAACGGTAACGCAGGACGCGATCACTGGAACTTCTGTTACAGCCTGATGCTCGCTGGCGGCGGCATCAAGGGGGGCGTGGTTCACGGGGCCAGCGATCGCATCGGCGCCCGGCCGAGCAGCTGTCCGGTAACGCCCGCCGACGTCATCGCGACCATCTACCAATGCCTCGGTATCCGTCCCGATCTGGAGTTGCACGACCGCTTGCAGCGGCCGTTCCAGCTGGTGCCGTGGGGCAGTCCGATCCGCGAGTTGTTGGCTTGAAAACGTCCCGGAGAAAATGGACGTGCTGGCGGCCACGGCGGCCTTGTTTGCTTGCATAGACCAAGGTTTTCCACAGAGCAGCTGGATCCTCTGTTTTGGTTCCTGGGTTGCTCTGTCGAAAACCCCTCCCCCCAACCCCCTCCCCGCAACGGAGAGGGGGAGCAAGCCAGACACGTCTCTTCTTCTCCCCCTCTCCTGTCAGGGGAGGGGGCGGGGGGGAGGGGTTTTCGACAGAGCATTCCTGGGTTGGGTTCATTCCTTCGGGAGTTGGGGCAGCTTGGGCGGAATGCGGTTGTAAATGCTGAGCCGCCCTTCGGGGATGAACAGCGTCATGGTGGCGAAGGTTGTGGAATAAGCGTTGGTCTCCGCCTTTTCCTGCTCCTTGATCCAGCCCTTGTTCGGCCAGCCGCCGTCCTGTTGTTGCCAGGGGACCAGTTCGCTCTGCGTCTCGGCGATGTAACGGGCGGTATTGGTGCGAAACTCCTTGTCGTCTTTGTATTCCTGTCCCAACAGCTGCATACCCATCGTGCCGTAGTAATGCCCGTAGTAGGGAAAGTACCAGGGTTGGTGTGGGGCGCTCATGCGGGCAGGAGTAAACGCGAGCAGATACTTGTAACCGTTGATCATCACGGTAAAATCGAATTTCTTCATCAGGCCGAGCGTGGCCACCGCCGCCGCCGTCCCTCCCTTCATGCTCTGGCCGTCCCCGAGAATATAATGGAAACTGCCGTCCTTGTTTTGGCTCTTCTTCAGATAGTCGAAACCGTTGTCGATCACTTTCGGGTCGATTTCGATGCCGTAATTCTCGGCGGAAACCAGGGCCTGGACGGCACAAGCCGTCGTAGCGCCTTCGTCACGGTTTAGCTCGCCGGGCGTATACCACCAACCGCCCGATTTGGATTGGTTCTTGGCGATCTGCTTGACCGACTGGATGACAACGTCGCGGATTTTCTTCGTGTCGATGTCGGGCTTGACCTTGCAAAGAAGACTACGACCGTAGGCCTCCGACAGGGCCAGGCTGGCAAAGCCCTGGCCGTGAATCCAGGTTCTCACACCTTGTCCCTGGATACCGAACATGCCTTCTTTCTGGTTAGCCAGCAGGAATTGCAGGCCCTTGATCAGAGCCTTGCCCCGTTCGCCGGTGAAGGGCTCGTCGGTCGCGGAGAGATAGGCGAGGCAACCCATACTGGTGATGCCCAGCGTGTAACTCTTGCCCCAGGAGCCGTCGGCGGCCTGGTTTTTCGTGAGCCAGTCGAGCCCTTTCTCGCGCGCGGCGGCCGCTGCCTTGGCCAGGTTCTCCGGCTTTTTTTCATCGGGCTTTTTTTCTTGGCCGCGGGCGACCGGTCCGGACGCGAACCCTATTCCAACGACCAGGCCAATACTCAGGATGCGGGAACCGTTCATCGTTGGATACTCCTGCAAAGGGGGTTTGGGCGTGATTCCAGCCGACCGCCTGATATTACCCATCCCGTGATCCCGCCGTCAATCTCCTAACTCTTACTTTCTGCGGAAGTTACAGCGGCAGGCCTCCAGCCGCCGCCCGCGCTTATGCAACTGGCGGGTTGCAGAACGCCCCCAGATCCGCCAGTCCTAGACCTGCATCGTTCGCCCATCCCAACTTGCCGGCAA
>DASPXY010001476.1:0-2812 GCA_035637055.1 Gemmataceae bacterium
AGGAACGCGCCGCGATTCTCCCCACGGCGACGCCGTTCGTCGTCCGCGAGTACGCCCACAAGCATCTGCCGGCGGTGGACAACGTCCGTCGCGATTTCACCGAAACGCTCTACTGGCACCCCGTGCTGGTCGTGCCCGGCGGCAAGAAGACCGACCTGACCTTCGAGCTGTCCGACTCCGTCACCCGCTTCCAGGTGCAGGTGTGGGCTCACACTCTTGACGGCCGCCTCGGCTCTGCCACCGCGGAGGTCACCTCGAAGTTGCCGTTCAGTGTCGAGCCGACGATGCCTTTCGAGGTCACGCGCAGCGATAAGATCACCATCCCGGTCATCGTCGCCAACCGCACCCAGAAGTCGCTCTCGGTCGAGTTGGGCGTCGATGCGAAGAACCTGACCCTGCAGGGCGATGCGAAGAGGCAGCTCGCCGTCGATGCCGGCAAGAGCGTGCGGCAGCTGTTCACCTTCCAGCCGTCGGTCGTCGAGGGCGAGGCGACGCTGAACGTCGTCGGCCGCAGCGAACCGCTCGGCGCCGATCGCGTCGAGCGCCGCTTCAAGATCGTGCCCGAGGGTTTCCCGGT
This sequence comes from Gemmataceae bacterium, assembly GCA_035637055.1. Classification (GTDB taxonomy): domain Bacteria; phylum Planctomycetota; class Planctomycetia; order Gemmatales; family Gemmataceae; genus DASPXY01. The sequence continues at coordinate 578 of DASPXY010001476.1, forward strand.
GGTTGGCGCCAAAAGCGATCTGCTGGAGACCGTCGCCCGCCACGAGATCGTGCTGCCCGAAGATTGGGTGAAGGGCACTCTCAAAATGCAGGTTCAGGTGTTCCCGTCCACCCTGGCGGACCTGCAGAAGGGCCTCGAAGGGCTGCTGCGTGAGCCGGGTGGCTGCTTCGAGCAGAGCAGCAGCAGCAACTACCCCAACGTGCTGATCCTCAACTACCTCAAGGCGAGCGAGCAGACCGATCCGCAGATCGAGAAGCGCGCCCGCACCTTGCTGACGAGCGGCTATCAGCAGTTGACGAGTTTCGAGTGTCAGGTGCCCAATCAGGCGCAGGTGCGGCGTGGTTACGAGTGGTTCGGCCAGACGGCGCCGCCGCACGAGGCACTGACGGCGTACGGCCTGCTGCAGTTCAAGGACATGGCGAAGGTCCATCCGGTGGATGCCGCGATGGTGGAGCGGACGCGCAAATATCTGCTCGACCAGCGCGACGGCAAGGGCGGCTTCAAGCGCAACCAGCGCGCCCTTGACACGTTCGGCCGGGCGCCCGAGCACGTCACGAACGCCTACATCGTCTGGTCGCTCACGGAAGCGGGCGGCGACGAGGATCTGACCGTCGAACTGAAGACGCTGCACGAGGCGGCGAAGTCCTCGAAGGATCCGTACTTCGTCGCGCTGGTCGGTCTGGCTCATCTGAACCGCGGCAAGAGCGACGAGGGACTGGCTCTCCTCAAGGCCATGCGCACCGCGCAGCAGGCGGACGGCCGCCTGACGGGCGCCCAGATGAGCATTACCGGCTCGGGCGGTCGCGATTTGGACATCGAGACGACGGCCCTGGCGACGCTGGCCTGGCTGCGAGCGAACCGTCCCGCCGACTTCAACGAGAACGTGCAGAAGGCGGCGAAGTGGATCGGCCAGCAGCGCGGCGGCTACGGCGGCTTCGGCTCGACGCAGTCCACCATCCTCGCCCTCAAGGCGCTGATCGCCTTCACGCACGACAACAAGAAGGTGCCGGTCGATTCCGAGTTGGTGCTGGAGGTCAACGGCAAGCGCGTGAGCAAGAAGTTCGCCGCCGGCAGCCGCGACGAGCTGGTGCTGGCCCTGCCCGACGGGGCCGTGCTCAAGCCCGGCAAGAACGTCGTCAGCGTGAGCATGGAGAAGAATGCGCTGCCCTATACGCTGACGTGGTCTTACAGGACATTGAAGCCCGCCAATGTCGATAACCCCCTGGTGCAGCTGACAACGAGTCTCGACCGTAACAACGCGGTCGAGGGTGAAACGGTGCGGCTGAAAGCCGTGGTCACGAACACGAGCGGCAAGGGCCAGGGGATGGCGGTGGCGATCCTCGGCCTGCCGGGCGGGCTGGAGGTGCCGGCCGGGTTCCGTCAACTGAAGAACATGGCGAGCCTGCAGGAGGACGGCACCAAGCCGGGCGAGATCAGCGCCTTCGAGGTTCGCAGCAACGGCCGCGAGCTGGTGCTGTACTGGCGCGATCTGGCTCCGGACAAGCGTATCGAGGTCAATGTGGACCTGGTTTGTCGCCAACCGGGCGAGTACCGCGGGCCGGCGAGCCGGGCGTATCTCTACTACAACGCCGACCACAAGTTCTGGGTCGAGCCGCTGAACGTGACGATTGCTCCCAAGGCGGAGTGAGGGCTCACGGAGAAACCCCTCCCCCCAACCCCCTCCCCTGCAAGGAGAGGGGGAGAAGAGAAGACGCCGTTACGCTTGCTCCCCCTCTCCGTTGCGGGGAGGGGGTTGGGGGGGAGGGGTTTCCCCTGCCTCCAAGCGATTCGGAGGGCGAAATCATGGGGCGTGTGGTTGCGTTGGCAGTGGGGTGTCTGGTCGCCATCGGCTGTGAGGGCTCGGATGGAGGCTCCGCGGCCTCGAAGCAAGACCCGTTGGAGGTGTACGAAACGGTCTTCCGCTACCGTTTGCAGAAGCATCCGCGCGAGGTATCCGCCTATTTGACGGTCGATGGAAAGGACATCCCCGCCAGCGTGCTCGGCCGGTTGCGGAAGGACTGGCCGAATCTCAAGGCCATCTCGGAAGAGCCGAAAGAGCGAGGATTGCGCATTTACGTGAACAAGTTGAAGTGGATCGACACAAGCACTGCGGAAGTAGAGGCTGGCTACTGGTTCCCCACGAAGTTCGCCGGTGAGGGCTACTTTGGGGACCACCACGTCGTGCGTCGCGATGGGCGGTGGGTTGTGGCGAAGATCACGAACGAAACGAGCAGT
>DASPXY010001477.1:0-3607 GCA_035637055.1 Gemmataceae bacterium
CTCGGCCAGGCAATTTTCAGAGAACTTCGCGTTCCCCCCGACGTGCGCCGGGTCGAGCCGCCCAAGCCGGAGGATTCGCTTCCGACCTTGAAGCGGATCGAACCCGTGAAGGGGCCTGCTCCGGAACCGGCCCCGCTGCCACCGCAACCCATCGTAGCCGCCCTTACCTGTCTCCTGCAAACGCCCCCGGCCTACGAGGAAGCGATCACGCACCTGAAGACCTATGACTCCATCACCCAGGATTTCTTCCTGAGCACTCTGCCGGTCCTCGCGGAGTTGACGCGCAAGGGTGTCGAGAAGATGGACCCGAAGGAGATTGCGGCTCTGCAACACCAGGTCCAGGCACTGCTTCTGACGCTGCGCGCTCGCTCCGACTTGGTCATCGACAAGATGTGCTTTGTCCAGAAGATCGAAGGTCCAGGCGCCTACCACGAGTTGCCGGAGAAGCACCCGTTCCTCCGGCCCTGTGGCGGCCGTCCTGCCGAGCAGGTGCTGATCTATGTCGAGTTGCACAACGTCGGTAGTCTCCGCGTGAGCAACGGTTACGAGACGCGCCTGTCGAGCCGGGTCGAGATCTTCGCGGGCGACCCGAACTCCACGAAGCCCGAGTACACCTACAACCTCGCCAGTCAGAGCCGGCCGCTGCGCAGCCCGGAGAGCTCAGGCGAGTGCTTCCGCGGCTACACTTTCTTCGTCCCGCCCATTGACCCCGGCAATTACACGCTGCGGATCACTGTCACCGATGAGACGACTAGCCCCCCTCGGCACGCCAGGGCGCAGCGCGAGTTTCGCGTGGCGCCGGGCGACGTCGCCGCGAAGTGACGCGCTCTTCTCCCCTCTCCCCTGGAGGGAGAGGGGAGAAGAGCGCGCTGCTCGCCGTGCGCAGGACTTCTCCGTACAATCCCTCTTTCTACCCACCGTTTGATCGCCGGTCAGAGGGACGGGGAGCCGTGCGGTACTCCGCTGGGCGAGCCGACCCGAAACGTCACTGGAGAGTTCGAGGGATGACCGAGACGCGCGCAACCAACATCACCTGGCACGAAGGGCACGTAACCCGCGAAGAGCGCGCGGCGTTGCTGAAACAGAAGGGGGCGACGCTCTGGTTCACGGGCCTGAGCGGCTCCGGCAAGAGCACCTTCGCCTTCACCCTGGAGCACGCCCTGGTACGCGGCGGCCGCCTCGCCTATGTTCTCGACGGCGATAATATCCGGCACGGTCTCAACAAGAACCTCGGTTTTTCCGCGGCGGATCGCGAGGAGAACATTCGCCGCATTGGTGAGGTGGCGAAACTGTTCGCGGACTGCGGCGTCATCACCATGACCAGTTTCATCAGCCCGTATCGCAAGGATCGCGATACTGTCCGCGCCCTGCACGCCGCCGGCAATTTGCCCTTCATCGAGGTGTACGTCAACACACCGATCGCGACCTGCGAGCAGCGCGACCCCAAGGGGCTGTACAAGAAGGCGCGCGCCGGCGAGTTGAAAGGCTTCACCGGCATCGACGACCCCTATGAGGAGCCGCTCAAACCGGAACTCATCCTCGACGCCGCCACGGTGTCCCCCCAGCAGGCGACGTTGATCCTGATGGACTACCTGGAGAAGCAGGGGATTCTTCCACCCTCCTAGCCTCGGCAAATCCGAAATCCGAAACTCGAAATCCGAAACAAATCCGAAGCACGAACAAGAAAACGAAGACCCCGGAGCGCGGGCGTCCCGCCCGCATCCTGGCGGCTTGGCAGCGGGCCCGAGACGCCCGCGCTCCGGGCCTTTTTTCTTCTTCGGATTTCGGATTTGTTTCGGATTTCGATATTCGAGTTTCGGATTTCCCGCGCAGCGGGTCAATCCGTCAGCCTGCCGTAAATCGCCTCGAACTCGCCAGCGCAGCGCTCGAAGACTTCGCGCAGGGCCGGGTCGAAGTGGCCGTCAAACCCCGCACGCATCAACTCCAGTGCCGCCGCGTGCGGCATGTCCGCCTTGTAGCAGCGCCGCGAGCGCAGCGCGTCGTAGACATCACACACTGCCACCAGGCGCGCCGACAGGGGAATGTCACTGCCGGCCAGGCCATCGGGGTAGCCGCGACCGTCGTAGCGCTCATGATGGTGACGCGCGATGTCGATCGCCGTTTGCAGGAAGACGACGGCGAAACCGTGCTGCCGGGCGACCTCCCCCAACGTGTCCGCCCCGATGATCGTGTGGGTCTGCATCACGGCGCGCTCGTGCGGCTCAAGTTTGCCCGGCTTGAGCAGGATGTGATCGGGCAGGCCGACCTTGCCAATGTCGTGCAGCGGAGCACAACAGGCGAGCATCTCGATGAAATTGTCGTCGAGTTGGCCGGCAAATGCGGGCACTCCCACGGCCGCGCGTGCCAGGAACCGGCTGTAGGTTTGCAGACGCAGCAAGTGGGCGCCGGTTTCGGTGTCGCGGTACTCGGCAAGCTTCGCCAGAGCCAGGACGAGGGCATTGCGTGCCTGCACCAGATCGCTGTCGCGCGCGCTGAGGTGTTGCTCCAACTCGCGGTTGAGAACGAGCAGATTGCGGTTGAGCAGGTCGGAGCGTTCCTGGGCGGCCTTCAGACGCAGCGCCGCCTTGACGCGCGCTTGCAACTGCACGGCAGTGAATGGCTTGGTGAGGTAATCGTCGGCCCCGGTCAGCAGCATCCGCGCCAGGTCGTCGGAACTGGTGCGACCGGAGAACATCACAATTTTTAGATGCGGCTCGGTCGGCATGCTGCGCAAGCGCTGGCAGACCTCCAGGCCGTCCATCTCCGGCATGTCGATGTCCAGCAATACCAGGTCGTAACGGCCGGCCTGAAAGATCTCCAGGCCACGTTTGCCGTCAGCGGCCTCGTCGCAATCGATGCCCTCCAGTTGCAGGGCGTAACGGCAGAACAGACGGACGCTCGGCTCATCGTCCACGATCAGCAGGTGCGGCTTGGTGGGTGTGGGCTGCATGGCGATTTGTTCGGGTGGTGCCGTCGTCTTACTGTTCACGCGCTCGTGGCATTGTAGGTCAACCCCGGAGAGAAGCCAGACGAAGGAGACGATTTCGGTTGGGTCCCGCGCGAGGCAGGAAGGCAGTCCCAACGGTGCTTCTCCTTCGTTCACCTCGCCAGAGGTGGCCCCTGCCAGATTGGCAGACCGATCGGGTGGAATCGTTCTCCTTTTCTTTTCATTTTTTGCTCCACCTCTGCTTGTCTCCCCACCACATCCGGAGAAACTCCCTGTGCCTGGGGAGATAAACAATATAAGACAAAATTTGACAGTGACTTACGTCGTCTACTTCCGAGCGACTGATTCGCCCATTTCACCGCGCTCGTCTACCCTGTTGGTTGACGGTTGTTTGCTGTGCGGCTAGATTGACGGGGAACGGCGCAACAACGTCCCTGGCGAGACTTTCCATGGCGCGCAAACCCGAAAACGATAACGCCCCACCCCCCGCCAAGACTGCGGCCGCTTTGAAGGCCCTGCGCAGCACCATCGATAAACTCGACTTGCAGATCCTGGAACTTGTGAACAAACGAGCAGCGCTCGCTGCCGAGATCGGCAAGGTTAAGAACGACCACGGCACGGAAATCTTCGCCCCGGCCCGCGAAGAGGAGGTGTACAAGA
>DASPXY010001478.1:0-4771 GCA_035637055.1 Gemmataceae bacterium
TCGAACTGCAGCGTGTCGAGCACGCGCACCTGATGGCTGCGTTTCTTCGCCGCCTCGACGAGCACGCGTGTACTGTACAGCGCCGGTTGCCGCGACAGGATGACGATACGCACGACGCTCTCCTCCTCCCGAAAGGATGAAGGATGAAGGATGAAGGATGAATCAGAGCGCTTTCTGATTCATCCTTCATCCTTCATCCTTCATCCTTCGGCAAAGGTACTTCCGACTTACATCGACGACAAAATCGCCCTCCAGGGCCTTGCGCCCCAGGAGCATCCGAAACCGCATCGACGCCCGACGTGTCACTGTCAAGAGGATGCGCTTCACCACCGGCCCCAGGCGCAGCGTAGTCTCGATGAGGGGTCGCTCCTCGCTGGCGCCGCCGGAGTTGCGGACCACGACCGTGCGCAACACCGGCACCCGCACCATCGTCAACTCGTCCGGCCGTTTGGGGTGCAGGTGCAGCCCCAACTCCGCCACCAGGCCGCCGTCCGGCGCGTTGTGCAACTCGTAACGAACCACGTCCAGAACCGAGGTGCGCGCCCCGGTGTCGATCTTGGCCTTGACCCGGTGAACGCCCCAGTCGGGGAACTCGACGTACTCCTTCCAGCCGACCATCACGGGCCGCCTGTGCGCGTCCGGCTGGAGGTCACTGCTCGGGCGGTGGGTCATCCCGGCCTGCCTCCTTCGCGCTTGAGCATGATCGGCTCGTCGGCGTTCTGTCGCTGCGGCGCCGGGGAAGTGCGAGCAACCGACCTGGCCTGAACCCGACGGCGGATCTCGCGCAGCTGCCAATAGCCCAGCACCGCCACCAGCAGCCCAACCCCGAAGCCCACGGCAAGCGAACGCAGGTCGATCAGCGTCGTTCCCGGTGGTGGCGAACCATTCGTTGGGTTTCGTTTCGCGGCTGGCTCAGCGCCAGGTTCGGCTGCCGACGGCGCCAGTTCTGGAGCCAGTCTCCCCACAATCAGCCCGCTGGTCGCGAGGAATGGCCCCGGACTCTGCGGCGAGACGAGCAAGGCTGTCAGCGAAGCGATCTCGCGCTCATTGACCACTTCAGGATGGACGACGCGCCAATGTTCTCCCAGCAACGCGGGGCAATCCTCTTCACGTTTCAGGTTCAGCCGATTACGAAGATCGTTGAAGACCTCGAAGGCCGACTGATACTCCCCGCGTGCGTTCAGCGTTTCCCCCAGGAGCCAGTACAGGCGATTGTCGTGCGGCAGCCAGGTCAGCAGTTGTTCCACGATCTCCGGGGCGTTGCGTGGTAACTTGGCGAATTCGCCCACGGCAATCTTGCCGCGCTGGTAGCGGCCGTTCTCGCCGATGAAGCGCACCGGCTGCGGCGGTTTACCGGCATCGGTGAACAAGGGCTCGACGTCGTCGCCAAGTTGGGTGACCCGCTGCGGCTTCGTGGGGAACTCGCGCGCGCGGAGCCGGAGCAATTTCAGGAAATACTCCTCCGCGGTGCGATAGTGCTCATAATCCTTTTCTCGCCAACCGATCTTCCTCAGCCAGACGATGCGCTCCGGATTTTTCTTGGCCAGGCTTTTCACATCACGAGGCCATTGATCCAGCGCCCCGCCAGCGAGGTTGTCGATCGCACGCCGCACAAAATCCGGCGAGTTCGTCGTCACGCCCTCCAGGTATTGCGCCGTGGCCAGGTTGGCATACAGGAGAAAGTTGTCACGCTCTTGCCGAACCACCCCCTCAAGGAGCTTGATTGCCTTCTTGTACTTCTGCAAGCGAATCAGGTAAGCGCTCAGGTTGAGACGCTCCTCGGCGGTCATCTTCTCGGGGAGACTGCGGGCCGCCAGGTTGACCATGAGGGTGTAGCGTTTGTGCCCGGGGCTTTGGACGACCTTCTCGTCGGCGCCGATCTGGCGGAGCGGGATGAGGCGTTCAAGTTGGAACTGCTTGAATGTAGGACACGGCGGCCAATCCGGCTCCGCCGTATTGTACACGCCCGCGCGGAGCGGACCAGCGCCAAGCAGGCACAGACCCAGCGCCAGCGCCGTGCTTCGCAGTCGTCGCATCGCTGCCTCCTCGATCCTGGCAACGCCTTGGTAGGCCAGGCTTTCCAGCCTGACGAGGGTGATAGGTCAGGCGGGAAAGCCTGACCTGCCGGGCCGAGCGGTGGCCTCGCGCCTGGACGATTGGCGCAGAAGTTGCACCAGCCTGAAACGGCCTCTTCCTCCGGGTAATTGTACCAGGAATCGGGCAAAAAACCTGCATCCGTGCCTACGAGTTAAGCAGTCCGGGCGAGGCAGGCTAGGAAAAAGGAGTTGCACTCGTATGGGATCGAATCTGACGCTTTTGCGGCAAGAGCTGGAAAGTCGCGTTCAGTTGCGCACCGGCCGCCGGGTCCGCAATCTCGCCATCGACGTCAGCCCGGAGCGCATCCTCCTGCAAGGCCAGGCCACCAGTTACCACGTCAAGCAGCTCGCCCAGCACGGCGTTCAGGAGTACGTCCCCGACGCGCAGCTCGAAAACGCGATCGTCGTCAGTCGGGTGCAATGAACGCTGGTGAACGCAGAAGCCCACGGGCCGCGGCCCGTGGGCTTGAACTCTTTTTCACTCACCACGCAGCGCTTCTTCATACACACACGTCACCGTCGTTGTGATCCCGCCACGCGGCGTGAAAGCGCCGACCACCTTGCACTTCTTCGGCCGGCACGCGCTGACGAAATCATCCAGCAAGCGATTGACGACCGCCTCGTAGAAGATGCCCTCGTTGCGGAAGCGCTGCAAGTAGAGCTTGAGAGACTTCAACTCGACGCAAAGTTGCGCCGGCGTGTAAGTGAAGGTGATGGTGCCGAAATCCGGCTGGCCGGTCTTCGGGCAGAGGCTCGTGAACTCCGGGCAGACGATCTCGATCACGTAATCGCGCCCCAGACGCGGGTTGGGGAAGGTTTCTAGTTGGGGCGAAGCTGGCGCCTCGTCGCTCATGAACGCCTCGGAAATGAAAGCCAATCGCTCGACACGTCTCCCTTCTATTATAACGGGCCGGGGCGCCGTATGCTGACAGTCCCTGAACGACACTCGATCCACGAAAGGAGCCTGAACGTGTACCTGCGACGAGCTGTGTTCGCCCTGATTTGCCTCATGATGCCGCTGAGCCTACCTGCGGGCGAGCCGGGCAAAGTCCGCGAACTCGATACCAAGACGCTGAAAATCGACTTCGCGAAGGGGCGCATCACCGCCCCCAAAGTAATCACCACGGCTGAGGAACTGGACAAGGCGATTCCCGACGCCGAAGCCATCAAGAAACAGGTCGATTTCGGCAAGGAAAAACTCGTGCTGTTCGCCTGGGGCGGTTCCGGCGGCGATCGACTCAGCGTCAAGCTGGACACCGAGGGAAAAGTGTCCGCCGTCTTCACCTATCGCCTCGGGCTGACGCGCGACTTTCGCCGGCACGTCCATCTGTACGCGATCCCCAAAGGCGCCGAGGTGAAGATCGAACAGGTGAAGTAATTCCTCTGGGTCAGGGCGAGCGGGGACAACGGAGGGTGACGGACGATGCGCGTTCTTCTCGGTAGCGGCGGTTTTCGCACCCCGGAACGGATCGGCATTCTCCAGGAACAAATGCGATCGTTCTTTGGTGATATCGAACGCCTACTGTTCGTCCCCTACGCCCTGGCCGATCACGACGGCTATGTCCGGATGATGACCGAAAAGGGCCTGCACGCCGGTTACGTTCTCGACGGCATTCACCGGCACGCCAACGCGCGTGCCGCCGTCGAGCAAGCGCAGGGCATCTATGTCGGCGGCGGCAATACGTTTCGACTGCTCAGCGAGCTGTACCGCTTCGACCTCCTCGACGCCATCCGCCGCCGCGTCGGTGACGGCGTCCCCTATCTTGGCATCAGTGCGGGATCGAACGTCGCCGGCCCGACGATCAAGACGACCAACGACATGCCGATCACGCTGCCGCCGAGTTTCGATGCTCTCGGTCTGGTGCCGTTTCAGATCAACCCGCACTATTTCACCGGGCAGACCCACGTCAAGCGCGAGGACGGCTACCACGAACACTACGGCGAGACACGCGATGATCGCCTCCGCGAGTTCCACGAAATGAACGACCCAACGGTCGTCGGCCTGTGGGAAGGCGGTATTCTCCGGTTGGAGGAAGCCCGGCTCCTGCTCGTCGGCGCTGCGGCGCGCATCTTTCGCAAAGGGCAAGCCCCCGTTGACGTCGAGCCAGGAGCGCGCCTCGATGATCTACTGGCCGGCTGAACCCAGCGCCACACTCCCAAGCGCCGCTCGTTCCGCTACATTATTCTGAGGGCTGAGGAACGAGGGCCTTTTGTTCGTAGTTCCGCCTTCAGGCGGTTGGCCGTTCACCGCCTGAAGGCGGAACTACGAACAAAAGCCATCCCTTGCTGCCGATATCCGCGGCGCACAAGGGGAGAGAGTATGGCCAGCGAGATCAAACTGCCCGAACTGGGTGAGAACATCGAAGGGGGCGAGGTCGTCGATGTCAAGGTCGCTCCCGGGGATCAGGTACGTCAGGGGCAACCGCTGCTGGAGGTCGAGGCGGAGAAAAGCACCGTCGAGGTGCCCTCGCCGGTCGCCGGCCGCGTTACCAAGATCCTCGTCAAGAAAGGCGACCACGTCCAGACAGGGCAACCCCTGCTCATTCTCGACGGCAACGGAGCGCCCGCCGAGGCGAAGCCGGCCGAGGTGAAACCCGCCACGGCGCCCGCAGCCAGGGCGACAACTCCACCCGCCCAACCCACCCCACCCTCCAAACCGGCCGAAGCCAAAACCG
>DASPXY010001479.1:0-4390 GCA_035637055.1 Gemmataceae bacterium
CAGGACAGCCGGTGGCTGCCTGACCTGTAGGAACGGGCCGTTCTCCTTCGCTATATTCCACCGCGTCGGCCCAGGATCGGTTCTCGCCGTCGTTGAAGTTGCAGTAACACTCGCCGTTCCACGTTCGGTTCTCCTTGCCTCCTTCAACCTCATCATCGGCTGGAACGGACTCCGGGGCCGTCGCCGTTAGAGGTGCTGGGGTCACGCTCTGCGCCAACAAGGGTGAGGTGCTGGCGGGGAAACGTCCGTCTCCGGCGTAGGTGACGGCGATGCCATGACTGCCCGGGGATAGTGCCGATGTCGTGAGAGTTGCGGTCCCCCCGCCGAGCGCCGCACTTCCCAGGACAACCGTCCCATCCATGAAGGTGACGGTCCCGGTAGGCGTGCCTACGGAGGAAGGGACGGCGTTCACCATAGCCGTGAAGGTGACGGCTTGCCCCGCCACTGCGGGATTCCGCGAGGAGACGACGGCGGCGTTGGCGACAGTTAGCAACTTCGTGAGCTTTTCCGCGAGGATTGCCGCGTCTGCTGGCCTGTCAGCTGGGTCATCCTCGAAACATGATTCCAGCAGGTCGGCCATCTGCGGCGTCAGCCCCCGCTCCGCGAGCTTCATACGCCATTTACCGCCCCCTGGCTTGCCAACTGACAAGTTACCCAGAAGCAGCTGATACCAGATGACCCCGAGGGCGTACACGTCATCGCGCGGGTCCGGCGGCCCGCCGTACGTCTGCTGAGGGGAAGCGTACAGCGGTGTGTAGGAGCCGTGGAGGGCCGTCGCGAGCATCGCGCTGCCGGTCGTTCCTGCCCGCGTCGCTTCCTCAATCGCCTGCTTGGCGACAATGCCGCCGATGCCGAAGTCTGCCACGCGGAAAAGTAGTTTCCCATCGCTCGTGCGCTGGACGAGGATGTTCGCCGGCTTGAGGTCGCGGTGGACGATGGCCGGACTCAGGTGGTGGGCGATTGCCACGACCGCCGCGAGTTCCTGTACGACAAGGGCGGCCTGGCGAATGGGCCACCCGCGAGCGCCGCTGTTCCGGATCAGCCCCGCCAGGTCGCCACCGCCGACGAACTCATATTCCAGGCACGGCGGGTCGGCGCCCAAGTAGGTGCGCAACAGGGGGACGATGCCGGGGTGCTTGCCCTGCTGCATGACCCGGTTGAGGACCGCCGCCTCGTGCCGGAGCGTCCCTGCGACCTTGGTGTCCAGGCAGAACTTCAGCGCCACCGGAGGTACACCGTTGAAGTACGGGTTGCGGGCTTTCCAGACCTCCCCGAAGCCGCCGGCGCCCAGCAATTCGACCAGTTCCCAATCGACGTTGGCGATGGGCGGGTCTCCGGGCTTGAAGCGTGGCAACCGTGGCGGCAGCAAAGGAATCAAGTCGCCGGGGCCGCCGAGAGGCAGCTGCGGCGGGACGGTCTTGCCGCTGGGATCGCCGGGCCTGCGCAGCGAGCGATGAATCGCCGGCGGCATCAGCGTCAGGTAGTTGGTGATCGTCTGACGAACCGATTCCGCTTGGTCGGCAGCCACCTCCTCGACGACCTCGGCCACCTGGGCGTTGACCTCGGCGATGGGGGCCTGTGCGAGCGCCTGGAGTTCTGCCCGGCGTTGCTGTTCGTCTGCCTCCTTGCTCCACCCCTCGTAAGCGTCGCTGGCGATCTCCACGACGGCCTCGCCGAGCGGGATTGCCTTGATCGCGGCCTTGACGACAGCTTTGCCGATGTACTTCAGGAGGCGCCAGGGGGATGCCATGTCTTGCACTTGGGGGGCAAATGAAACGGAGCGACGAACCAGAGCCGCTCCTCGAACCCGACCAAGGGTGCTAACGAACGAACCCCGGCCGCCGCCCCTTTCGGGGCGCGGCAGAGTCCGCTTCGTTAGCTTCAAGGGCCTTACGGCCCAGGTTGGTCGTTTCGAGGAAGCAGAACCCATGCTCACGCATGGAATCGAGTTGTCAGCGGGCTTGCGCTGACCCGCTCGGTGCTCTGGTCGTGTTCTCCGTGGTCAAAGGAAGTAGGCGCGGCATCGGCACGTTGCCGACGCTCATCACCTGACGCTACTCGACCGGGGACCGTGCGCCAAGCAGGAAAGCTGCTTGCCGGCAAGGGGGACCGTCCTCGTCCCGCTCCATCCACGACAACAGCTCGGGGCCAGCGGTCAAGCAACTTCGAGAGGGAGGGGGGCTGTTCATGGCCGGTCAGGGGGCGGATGACCCCGCGGTGATGCTGCGCCGGCACGTCTACTGGCAGTGGTTGCAACTGCTGAACGAGCCGGTGCGTGCCGACGCCCCCAGTCCGGAGGAACTGGCTGTCCGCTTCGGGCCGGACGAAGGTGAGGACAAGCGGCACAAGACGGCGGAGCGCGTGGCTGAGTTCCTGCGCGCCGTCCTGGCGTGCGTGCGGCGGTTGTGGAGTTGAGGCGGCCCCTCGGCTGGGTAATCGGTCCAGGTGGGTCACCGCACCTGAAACGGCGGTGCCAAGTGAGGGGACGCTAACAAGCAGGGTTGGCAGGCGCTAATATCCGGGGTTTTGCAACTGCGCCAGTTGCATAAGCACCTGGCCGTCACTACGAGAGTGACTGCGTAATGTCCGTGGAAATTTGGAGTTAGGGGATTGACGCCAGAATAACAAGATCGGGCAAAGGCAACTGGCGCAGTTGCGTTGGGCACCGGACGTTATCCGGTGCTTCTGCGACTGGCAACGTTAGGGCCTGCTCACAAGCAGAGTTGGGGCCAGTGGATCTCCGCCGTTATGCCACTGCGCCGGTTGCATAAGCACCGGACCTCGCCGAGCCGCCCCCGTCTGTAACTGGCGCTGAAAAAGCAAGTTAGGGGATTGACGCCGGAATAACAGGATCGGTAAACTCCAACTGGCGCAGTTGCGTTGGCCCGGAAGCGTTATTCGGTGCTTATGCAACCGGCGCGCAAGCGAAGTACATAGTTCGCCGCTATGGAGACATCACATGGCGATGGAAGAATTCGACCCCAAAGACCCCGACGCCATGAAACGCATGCGGGCCTTCTTCAGTCCGCAGCAAGTCGATCACCAGATTCGTCAGGCGATTCAGCTTTGCTGGATGGCCTTGCCGCCCGACCAGCAGAGTGTTGAAGAGGTCGAGAAACAGATTCGCCGGATCGTGGATCGGGCGCTTCGTGATTGGCGGGAAGACGCGGATAGTTTCGGTTTGGGTCGCGGCTAACCAGTCGCTGCACCCGACGGCGGCCGAGGTTTTCGTGGCATCCCGGCTCCTCGCGCTATGGCCGCCGCGGGTGAGCTGGGTCGTTCGCCCCCTTGTCCCCTCCCTTGGGTGGCATTTGCGGCGCTTTTTCGGTTGCCGCAGCCGCTTTGAGTGGGCCAGCCTCTACGAGCAGGAGGCGCTTGCGGTCAGGTCCGGTTGTTCGCGATTTCCGAGTACCGAGTGTGATGAATTGCTATCACAAGTGTGCGGTTGCCTTGCTCTGCCTGGCCTTGCCAACAGGGTTCAGTGTAACGAGCGAATGCAATCTTGCGCAAGAGAAAACAGCCTCTTCAGCGACCCCCTTGCAGGGGCGCCTGATCGCCAAGAAGGCTCTCTACACCCTTGACCTGGGTGGGAAGACGCCGGAGCAGTTCCGCCAACAACTCAAGGAATCTCGGCAAACCGGGAGTTGGCCACCGCCGCCGGAGGTCGATCTGGCTCTCGAACTCCGGAACGGCGGTGAGAAGGAATTGCAGCTCTGGGTCGGAGGGGACGTAACCGAACTCCTCCTCGACCTGAAGGGACCAGGGGTGGTGAAAGCCCACGGGACGAAGTTCTTTACCGGCCAGACGCTGCACGAAACCGTCCGGCTCGCTCCGGGGAAGCGCTACACTGTACCGATTGCCCGACTGTCGTATGGCCTGCGTGGTGCGAATCATTTGGCCTATTGGACGTGAAGGTGGGGAATACAGCATCACCGCAACCTACAGCACAGCGGTTTCCCCTGCCCCGAAAGGGGCGAAAGAGGAGGGCGAGGGATTTGGGCGTGTCCTGGTGCCGACTCTTCCGGTAAAGATCAAGGTCGTGGAGGCGAGGAAAAAGGAGCCCGCAAGAAAAGGATACCCCAGGTAGCGGAGGCGAACCAACTGCTGCACCTGACCTGGGCCGCATAACGTCAATCCTGGCATACTGTTCGGGCAGCGGCCCAGGCAGGTGAGTTCGAGCGTTCGGCCGCGGGCAGCTGCGCTCTCCATTGCCCTTTACGTCGAGCCACAAGCCGCCACAGAAGGAGCGCGGGATGAAGGTGTGGAAGGTTGTGATCGTGGTCATTGTGGCCCTCTTGGCGGTCGGTGCGCTTGGGCGCTTCCTGCTGTCCCGCTTTTTCGCCGAGGACAAGGAAACGGCCTGGACATATCGCTCCCCCAAGTACGGTTT
>DASPXY010001480.1:0-5603 GCA_035637055.1 Gemmataceae bacterium
TTACCTGATCGGCTGCTCCGGCCGCATGCCGCCGCTCTTTGAGGGCATAGCCTGGGGCGGCGCTGGTGTGCTACACAACACCATCGCCCGTCTGCCGAAGAAGTGCCGTCTGGCCCTCCTGCCGCCCTGGTACGATGTGGATACCCTGGACGATTGGCAAGCGCTGTGCGGCCATCTTGCCGCCCTGCGCCGCGCCGGCTTGCCGGTGCCGGTCCGCACCAACACGCTCGCCACCGAGGAACCATTACCGTGAATCTCTCCGCAATGCTGACGAGCTTGCCCCTGGACTTTGCGGCGGCGCTGCGCCAGGTGCGCAGCCTGGGCTTTGCCTATGCCGACGTGGTCGCCCGCTCCGACCGGCCCGACGCTGAGTTCGACGCCCTGGCCGAGAGCGGGCTGCTGGTCTGGTGTGCCGCGGTCGGCAAGGGACTCCCGGAGGGGCATACACTTGATGCCCCTGACCCAACCGTGCGCCGGACCGCTCTCGAAGAAATGAAACGCCAGGTGAGCGATGCCGCGGGCATGGGCGCTGTGATTTGCTACGTCGTCCCCGGCAAGGACGGCAGCCCTGCGGGCCTGGAGCGCTTCACCGACGCCTGTTGCCTACTGGCGGACCACGCCGCGCACCGCATGATGCCGCTGTGCGTCGAGCACGTCCCGGGGCGGGCGCTGGCCACGGTCGCCGCAACCGTGGCCTGGCTGCAGCGGACGCAGCACGACAACCTGCGCCTGCTGCTCGACGTCGGCCACTGTTTGATCAGCGACGAAGATCCGGCCCAGGCAGTCGTGCAGGCTGGCAGGTGGCTCGGGCACGTCCATCTCGACGACAACGACAGCGTCGGCGACCTGCACTGGCCGCTGCTGACGGGCCGCCTCACCGCCGACCTGCTGGAAGCGACCCTGACAGTGCTCGGCCTGGGAAATTATGGCGGTGCGGTGGCGCTGGAGTTGAATCCGAACAATCCCGATCCGATCAGGGCGCTGAGAGAGGGGCGGCGGATCGTGGAAGGAATCCTTGGCGGCTGACGCGCGGGCCGGTTTGTCTCTTCTCGCCGTCCCGGTCGCGGGTTAGCATGGTGGGTGGTGAGTGGTGAGTGGTGAGTGGTGAGTGGTGAGTGGTGAGTGGTGAGTGGTGAGTGGTGGTTTGCAGGGGGTGTGTGCGTGCAATGCAATGCAATCCAACCACACCCTTCCTCCCCACCATTCACCACTCACCACTCACCACCCACCACTCAGGAGAGACGCCGTGTCCATGTCGGAGACCCTGTACCCGGCTGAACTGTTCGCCGATCAGTCCAGGCGCTGGCGGCAGGGCGAGCGTCTGGCCGTCGAGGTGTATCTCGAACAGTGGCCCTCGCTGCGGCAGTCTCCCAGCATGGTGATGGATCTCATCTGCAACGAGATCATCCTCCGCGGCGAGCAGGGCGAAACAGTCACCCTCTCCGAATACCTCGAACGCTTTCCCGAACAGGCTCCCGAACTAAAGCGGCGCCTGGGCTGGCCGCGGACGCCCCAACCCGCGGCCGAGGCGGCCACGCCGGCACTTTCCCAGACGCCCCAGGCAGAACAGAGTACCGAAACCGACCCCCAGCCCCGAGGACGTATGTCGCCCTCCCAATGGCCGAACATTCCCGGCTATGAGATCGATGCCTACATTGACGGCGGCGGCCAGGGCGACGTCTACCGCGCCCAGCACCTGCGGCTCAAACGCGTGGTCGCCCTGAAAATCCTGCGCCCGAGCGGCAGCGCCGACGAGGAGCACCTGCGCCGCTTCCAGCGCGAAGCCCAGCTGTCCGCCCGCCTCGATCACCCGAACATCGTGCGCCTCTTCGACTATCACGAGCACGAGGGGCGCTTGTTCTTGAGCATGGAGTTCGTCGCCGGCGGCAGCCTGAAAGACCTGCTCGCCCGCGACCGAGTCATGCCGCCGAAGGAAACGGCCGCGCTGGTCGCCACGCTCGCCGATGCCGTGCAGCACGCTCACGAGCAAGGGGTAATCCATCGCGACCTCAAGCCCGGCAACGTGCTGTTCACACGCGACGGGATCCCCAAGGTCGCCGACTTCGGTCTGGCCAAGCAACTCGGCCCCGAGGCGAGCGACCTAACGCAGACGCGCGTCATCCTCGGCACCGCCGGCTACATGGCCCCCGAGCAGGCCGCCGGGCTGGCGAAGCAGGCCACCGAAAAGACCGACGTGTATGCGCTCGGCGCCATCCTCTACCGGGCGCTGACGGGTCACGCCCCATTTGCCGGCGACGACTGGCTGGAAGTGCTGATTCAGGTTCGCACCAAGCCGCCGGTGCGGCCCACGGAGCGCCTGCCGGGCCTACCTATCGCTCTGGAGCAAATCTGCCTGAAATGTCTGGAAAAGGAGCCGGCGCGGCGCTACGCCAGCGCCGCGGCGCTGGCCGCGGATCTGCGGCGCATCCTCGCCGGGGAGCCAGCGCGACCGGCGCAGGATGACGGCCTCCCGGCGTCGCCGGGGGACGAGGTGGCCGGCCCCGAGCGAACCTGGACGACGGAAGATCGCCCGGAGGAGGCTGCCAGGCACGGTTCGGGGTTCCCGGTCATTCCGGGCTACGAGATTCTCGAGCAGCTTGGCCGCGGCGGCATGGGGGCTGTGTACCGGGCACGCCAGCTCAGCCTTAAGCGCATTGTCGCCCTGAAAACGATCATCGGTCAGGTGACCGAGCAGGAGTGGCGGCGACTGCGGCTGGAGGCCGAGGCGGTCGCGATGCTGCAACATCCGCACATTCTCCAGGTGTACGACCTCGGCGAGCACGCCGGCATGGTCTACATCGCGATGGAGTACGTGGACGGCGGCACGCTGTACCGCATGCTCTGCGGTGAACCGCAACCGCCGGTTGCGGCGGCTGAGTTGTTGGAACAGCTGGCGCAGGCAGTCGGCTTTGCGCACCGGCGCGGCATCATCCACCGCGATCTGAATTCGGCGAACATCCTGCTGGTTCCTCCCGCCAGGCGCGAGGAGCCCGACGCCTGCGAGGGAGCACGGCAGCGTTACGGGTTCCCGAAGGTCACCGATTTCGGCCTCATGCGCCGGCTCGGCGAGGACGACAGCTCCGAAGGGATCGTGGGCACGCCCAGTTACATGTCGCCGGAGCAGGTGGCCGGGCGAACGGCGGAGATGGGCCCGCAAACGGACGTCTGGGGGCTGGGCGTGATCCTCTACGAAATGCTGACCGGTCGCCCCCCGTTTCGGGGCGCGAACTTCATGGACGTCCTCAAGCAGGTGATCCAGGGGGAGGTGTCCCCGCCCGGAAAGTTGCAACCGGTCCCGCCCGATCTGGAGTCTATCTGCCTGAAATGTCTGCAAAAGGATCCAGCCCACCGTTACGCTGACGGCGAAGAGCTGGCCGAGGATCTACGCCGCTTTCTGGACGGCCACCGGACGACCGCGCGCCCGACCGGCGGCTTCTGGGCCCGCCTCTTCCGGCGCAAGAAGTGATCAGAGGCCGTAACTGTTTGGCGAGCCGGGAGCGTCAGCGACCGGAGTAGCATTCTCCGGTCGCTGACTCCCGGCTCGCCATAGTGTTAGTGCCTCTCAAGCAAAATCGTAGACCGTCACAGGCAGCCCTTGCTCACAAAGGGCTTCGAGGATGAGCGGCTCGACCTTCGACCACTCCCCGCCCGCGAGACCGCAACCGATGCGCGGCATGTGAACCGACGCGCCGAGTTCGGCGGCCTTCATCGCGACCTTTTTCAAACACTCGGCGACCGCCTCATAGCGGATGGGCGGTCCCTTGCTGCCGCCCTTGAGGCCGTGTTGCGCGATCATGTTCGCCACCCAGATGTACGGCTCGACCTGCACGAACTGCACGGCCCCCAGGCCGAAGTCGTTGGCGTTCCGCTCCGCGTACCAGGCGCGATACTCCTTCTCCGGCTGCGGCCAGCGCCGCGAGATGGCGACGACGAAACCCTTGCCCCAACCGCCGATATCATTGCATATATGGCAGATGACTTTTATCCCCTTAGCCTGGGGATTGGTGGCATCGCCCTTGAGGTAGGTGATGCTGCTCATGGAGGACTCCTCGCTCGCTGCGATGGTCGAACCTCAAGAGGGTTGCTTCGGCTGGCGGAGGGCCGCCTCCAACACAGCGGTCAGAGCCTGCGCAATCGCTGCTGCGATCGGCGCAGCAAACGCGGCCGCCGCCTGAGCAGCGACCGCAGAGACGGCGGCCGCCTCGTCCTGGGGGATCACAGCTCGGCCAACTTCAGCCGACGCGAGTGTCTGGCCGGCGGCAGCCCCTGGCCTGGCAGGCCTTCCCAGACGAGGCGCTAACGGCATGTCGGGCGTCACGGGGATCGCTGGGCTCGAAAAAAATTGCACAGGAGTGCAGCCCACCTGATACGTCTCGTCATTCCGTAGTGGTTTGTTTGGCTCCACGACAGCGCTCCTTTTGCCAGTCAGGGCAGGAGTAGGCTCGTATCAGACACCCACTTATTGTCGCAGAAAAGCTCGACAAGGTAAATCCCCGGTTGCGGGAACGGACACTGCTCGATCGTCAAGACCATCTGGACGAGGGTATTGCGATCGGGAAACGACAACTGGTGGGTCTGGGTTGTGTGGACCAGTTCGTCCCTTGAGGCGTTGCGGACGTCGATGTGGAAGGAGATCTGTCCCAACCCGTTGACGAGCTGGGCAAAGACGCAAAACCGCCCTTGCGTGTGCGGATACTTCTGTGGCCGGATGGCGTTGAAGAGCCCATACAGATCGGTTTTGCCGTTCTCGTAGCCGATCACGTAATCGCAGAGGTAAACCCCTTTGGCAACCGGCAAAATCGGCGATTTCGATTCCTCTGCCATCGGATCGTCTCCAGGACTCGAAGCCATCCTGCGGACTGCCGCGCCGTCGTCACGCTCCCTGTGTGGCGCGCCCTTACGCGCTTCGCCGCAACTGCCGCTGTTCCGCTTCGCGCAGAGCGCGTCGCCGCTCCGCTGCCGTCTGCTCGTGGACATGGCGCACCAGTGCCGCGTGAGCCGCCGTGAAAGCCTCCCCACGGCGCCGCATCACCTCCTCCGCCGTCCGCAGCAGCGCCGGGAGATCGGCGGCTTCGCGCAGACTGCCGTTCCACCAGTTCGTGAACGACGGCAGGTACTTCGGCAGCAGCGGACCCGACGGCAGCAGGTTGCAGAAACTGCCGATGTTCGACCCGGTGTTGATCAGCGTTCCGAGGGCGGTTTTCGTGTGGTCGCCGATGAAGCAGCCCACCTTGCTCAGCCCCGTCGCGATCCGCTCGCCGCCGACCACCACCGTCACCTCGCCGTAGTCGTTGCGCAGGTCGCTGTTGTGCGTGCCCGCACCGAGGTTGACCCATTCGCCGACGTAGCTGTGTCCCAGGAAACCGTCGTGGTACTTGTTGCTGTGGCCGTGCAGGATGCTCGCCTCCACCTCCCCGCCGACGCGGCACTGCGGCCCGACGGTCGTCCCTGCCCGCACCTTCGCGCCGAGGATTTGCGCTTGCGGGCCGACGTAGCAGGGGCCTTCCAACCGCGTGAACGCCGTCACGATGGCCTCGCGATCGACGATCACCGGACCGCCCGAGGTGTCCACGACGACGAGCGGATCAAGCTGGGCCGTCGGG
>DASPXY010001481.1:0-4739 GCA_035637055.1 Gemmataceae bacterium
TGTGCCCTAACTGCTCGTTCCGCGACATCGAGCCGTGCCCCTACTGCAACACCGAGATTCCTCGGGTGGAATACACTCCCGTCTCGGGCAACCTGTTCAAGTGCCCGATGTGCCACAAGAAGATCCGCCTCCAGTTCCAAGACCCGCTGTTTGACGGGCAGGGCTGCTACAAGCAACCCCTGGTGCTTGTTATCCCCGCCGAGGTTGGCCAGTAGCATGCGCTATGACGAACACGGGCACATCCGGATTACGCCTCGCCAGGTGCATGAGATGGCGTTCGACAATCCGGACGCCCTCATCAACCACTGGCTCATGCCAGGGACGCCGTGGGCGTTCGCGACCAGCGAGCGGTACGCGCAGTTCGTGGATTACCTGACTGATCGGACGGGTATTCACCCGCACCACTTCCTGTTCCGCGGGAGCACAAAGATCGGATTCAGCATCTCGCCGAACCGCGACGAGATCAAGGTATGGCGACGGTTCGGGCAGGGGTCCGACTTGGACTTGGCGATCACCGACCCACATTTCTTCACGACGGTTGATGAACAGGTCCGGCAGTGGGATCGCAAGCCCGAAAATCGCGAGCGTGTGTACCGATTCAGGACAAGCGCAGAGTTCAGACGTTACAGCAATCGGATTTACCAGAAGGGACGGCACGACTGTTACCGTTTCTTCGACATGCCGCCCAGGCTCCCCTGCCTGGAACAGCTCGATAAGGTGTTGGAGCAGGCCCCAGTAACAGAGTGCTGCGTCCACCCCTTCGTTCAGTTCAAGGCATTCATTTTCCGAGACCGGTGGTCTGTCCACCGTCGCTATCATACCGATCTCAACGATCTGAGGAGGGAGTTGACTGCCAGGGTGGAACCCTTTCCTGCTGGTCCGGAGGAGCCGTTCCCGGCTGCTGCTCTCTGATCGATCAGTGTTTGTCCGGTTCCACGATGTCCTTTTCCAGCCGTCGCCGTCCCTATCTTCGACCCTTCCCATTCTGCGCCATCACGCGATCACGTACCGGGTGGCGACCCCACCGGCAGGCAAGCCACCACTGTCGCTCGGTTGTTCTCGCCCGGATCACTGGTAGAATATGTTAGGAGGTTTCACGCCATGCCGCTTCGCGATCACTTTCATCCGCCCCTGAGCAAACGCGCTTCGTGGGAAGGCTTTCATGGTCTATGGCCTGGAATGCTCGTCCAGCGCCTCGACAAGAAACTTCCTTCGCGCTACGTCGCCGAGCCGGGCGTTCATTTAGGGGCGCAGATCGAGATCGACGTGGCGACATTCGAGCCCGGCGATACGGGCGTGCCTGCCGTGGACAACGACAACGGGCCTGCCTGGGAACCCTCGCGGCCGACCGTCGCTGTGGAGACCGAACTGCTCTCCACCAACGAGTACGAGGTCCGTGTCTTCGACGTCGAACGGGACAGGCGGCTCGTCGCAGCCGTGGAGATCGTCAGCCCCGCCAACAAGGACCGCGCCGAACACCGCCAGGCATTTGTCGGCAAGTGCGAGGCACTGTTGCGTAAGGGCGTGTCGGTGTCCATCATCGATCTGGTGACCTCGCGCCACTTCAACCTCTACACGGCGCTGCTGGAATTGGTCGGCCAGAGCGACCCGAGCATGGGCAAGGAACCGCCGGCGATCTACGCCGCCGCCTGCCGATGGATCGAGCGTGGACGCAAGCACATCCTGGAGACGTGGTCGCACGTCTTGCGGGTGGGCCAGCCGCTGCCGACGTTGCCGTTGTGGCTGGCCGAGAACTTCTCGGTCCCGCTGGAACTGGAAGCGCCCTACGAGGAAACCTGCCGCGTCCTGCGCCTCGCGTGAGCCCCCGCCTGAGGCGGGCCGACGGTCACATCAGCTCGAACGTCACCCCGCAGCCGAAGCGTTCTTCGGGCTGCCGCCGCTTGCGCCAGTGGATGCGGGCGTTGTTCGTCAAGCGCAGGTGCTTCAAGCCGCGCAGGTGGGGCGAGTCGATCAGCACGTCCGCACACGCCGAGGTCAATTGGTTGCTGGCGAGGGCGAGCGTACGGAGGTTGCTCACGTGAGGCGACGCGGCCAGGGCGCGCACCCCGTCGTCGGTGATGCCGTTGTAGTTCAGGTTCAGGGCGGTCAGCCGGGACAGGGCCGGGCACGCCGCGAGGCGGGCGACCTCTGCGTCCCCCATTTTGGTGTTCCACAGACTCAGGTCGGTGAGGCGCGCCCAGCGCTCCGACATGAGAAAGGCACAGGCGTCGTCCACTGTGACCTCGTTGCCGCAGAGCACCAGCGACTCGACGGCCCCGCGGTGTTCGCTCTCGATGAGCGCTTGCATCCCGACGGACGTGATGTCGTTGTTTCGCAGGTCGAGGTGGCGCAGCCGGGGTAGGTGGGGCTGGCGGGCCAGGAACGTCGCCCCCGCATCCCCCAGGTGGCAGGAGCCGACATTCAGCCAGAGCAGGCCGCCGAGGGCCGGTGCCTCAGCCAGGGCACGCAACACGGCCGGGCCGATGAAGGTGTAGTACAGGTCCAGTTCGCGGAAGTGGGCCGGCAGGGGCGCTTCGGTGAAGAGGTGTGCGGTTTCGGCCTCGGGCCGGTACTGGTAGGGGCGCAGACGCGTGATCGGCCAGTGGCTGAGCCATTCCTGCTGGTCGTGGAGTTCCTGGGGACCGCACTGTACGGCAGCGGGGAAGCCCCGTCGCACCTCGTAGTGCTGGCCCGGCGTCCACCCTGCCGGCGGGCCAAACCACTCGCCCGCGTACCGGTCCAGCAGGGCCTTTTCTCGTGCCGATCCCTTTGCAGTACGGGAGTACTGGACGGCCGAGCCGGGATCCCGTTCGATCTGCAGGCGGATGAACTCGGCGCGATCGGCCTGGCCGACCTCCTCACACCAGTCGGCGAAGACCCGGCGCACAGCGTCGTCGTCCGGGGCAGTGAGGATCGCCTGAAGCAGAGCGGTTGGTTGCGACAGCATGTTTGGATACCCAGAGAAGGTGGAGGACTGAGGCAAGATCAGCCCTGGGGCCACACTCATGACCCGAGTGCATATCGCTTCGGAATCTCGGCACCGGCGACGAAGCTCAACTTCGCGATCTTGCACATTTGATAGACGTTAATGCGGAAATCCGGGCAGGTGCTGACCAGGCAATACGCATCCGTTGGCGTCAGGCCATACTCGGTAATCAGCCAGTCCATCAGGTTGATGGTGGCCGTCTCGACCGCGACCTCCAGCGGACGCGCGGCGTACACCGAGACGAGCGACGCTGGCTTCTCGATGCGCATCCACGGGATGCGCTTGCCCTTCAGCACGTCCAGCCGCACGCGCACGGTCGCCTTGGTTTCGGCCGCCGTGCCGGTGAATTCGGTATCGCCCTGGCTGGCGTGGACGTCGCCGAGGTAGAACAGCGCCCCGGTGTGGAAGATCGGCAGCAGGATGCGGTTGCCAGGGGCGACGTCGCGGATGTCGAGGTTGCCGCCCCACTCGCCCTGACCGTCCAGGCTCGTCGTCACCTCGCGATCCGGCGCGACGCCAAGCGTGCCGACGAAGGGAGTGATCGGCCAGGAAATACGCTCGTTGAAGTGCAGCGTACCGTCGCGCGTCGTGCCGCTCGGCCCCGGCGTGTGGCGGAACACCTTGGTGGTGTAGTCGCCCGACAGTTCCGGCCAGCGCGTCGATTCGCCCAGCGGGCCGCGCCGCGGGCCGACGGCGATCCAGGAGAAATCGTCCACGACGATTTCCTCCAAGGTCACGACAAGCGTGTCGCCGCGCTGGGCGCCCTCGACGAACACCGGCCCGCCGATGGGGTTCGCGTGCGGCGGGGTGCGGTCGAAGCCGGGCCGCAGCGCCGGGTTGGCCTTGTCGGCCGGCGTCTTGAAATAGCCGGTACTGGCGTCGTAGGTCTCGATCTCGAAACTCTCGCCCGGCTGGACTCGCAAGAGCGGCTTGTCCTCCCAGTCGAAGGCGTACTTGCGAGCCTGTTCTCTGCTGATGCGCTGCACTGCTATTTCCTCCAAGGACTGGTTACGTTGTTCGTGGGGCATCTTATCATGAACCCCAGTCGGTCGCACGCGCGTTCTGGGGGCTGCCCATGCAAACGGTCATCGTCGAAGGGATGCTGGCGGACATCGACAGCGTTCGCCACGGTCAGGTACGGATCGAAGACGGCATCATCGTCGCCGTTGGCCCCGGCCTGGGGACGCCGGACCACGGCTTCGGCGAGAATTGCCTGATCTTCGCCGGCATGGGGGACGTTCACATCCACGCCCGCCAGGATGTGACCGGCCGCGACGACTACAAGGAGACCTTCGCCACGGCCGCGGCGGCGGCGCTGCACGGCGGCGTCGTCCATGTCGCCGACATGCCGAACAATCCCGCCGCCCCGATCGACGACGCCAGTTATGCCGCGAAAGAACGCCTGGTGGCTGCGGCAAACCTGCCCGTTGTCTTCACCCTCTATGCCGGCGTCGGTCCCGGCACGCGCCCGCTCCGGCGTACGGTGCCCTACAAGGCGTACATGGGTCCGAGCGTCGGCGAGCTGTTTTTCCGCAGCCTCGAAGAACTGGATGCGACGCTCGCGGCCTATCGCGGTCAGGCCGTCAGCTTCCACTGCGAAGATCCGCTTCTCCTCGAACAGCACCGCTCGGCGCCAACGCACGAAGCACGCCGCCCGCCGGAGTGCGAACTGAGCGCCACGCGCTTCGCCCTCGCCATGATCGAGAAGTACGGCCTGACGGGCAAGCTATGCCATTACTCGGTGAAGGAGGGA
>DASPXY010001482.1:0-4436 GCA_035637055.1 Gemmataceae bacterium
AGGAGAGGGGGAGAAGAAAAGGCTTGTGTGTCTTGCTCCCCCTCTCCGTTGCGGGGAGGGGGTTGGGGGGAGGGGTTTCCTACCTGACCGCTTGCCATCGCTTCAATCCGTTGTATAGTCAGCGGGTGTCGCCCCCTACGGTCGCGCCAGAGGGTCGGAGAGCCGTGCGGTACTCCGCTGGGCGAACCGACCCGAACCGCCAACAGAGAGTGAGCAATGGGCTTCAAGCAGACCAAGACACACCGCTTCGGCAAGCACTCCTACCACCAGATTGGCCTGGTCCGCGGCCAATTCGGCAACGTGGACGAGGAGAAATGGCTCAAATTCCTGCAGGATACCGGCTTCGATGGCTGGGAAGAGGCCAGTTGGGAACTCAAGTTGGATCGCTGCGACACCGACGCGGGCGCGGAGGCTTACGCGAAGGAACGTGTCGCTCTCGCCAAGAAGTACGGGCTAGAGATCTTCACCGTCGCCACGCACCTCCAGGGGCAAGTTCTCGGCGACGAGCCCAGCGCCAAGACGCTGAACTTCCTGGGGCCGAAAACGGAAGCCCGCCAGGCGTACAAGGCCTGGCGCGACAAGGGCAACAAACCGCCCTACACCGATCCGTATTATGTTCCCCCCGACGTCGGCGAACTGGTCCACCGGCAGGCACAGCGCGATCTGCTCGCCTGCGTGCGCCTGGCTCATTACCTCGGCAAGTTGCAGGATCGCAAAGTAGCGCTGCCGGGCTTCGTCGGTTCGCCGGCACACTGCTGGAGCCACTTCTTCCTGTTCCCGCCGCTGCCGACGAGCCTCGACGGCCACGACATCCCCGACGTGCGCCAGGTCAGCCTCGAACTGCTCGTCGAGCGTTTCAGTCCCGTCTGGGACGCCTGCAAGAAGTACGGCGTGACGTTCGACCTGGAGTGCCACCCGAGCGAGCGAGCGATGGGCGACATCGAGTCGGCAAGCGATTACATCAAGCATCTCTGCAAGGCCGGCTATGAGGGCGTCGTCGGTTTCAACCTGGACGGTTCGCACATGGAGTGGCAGGGCGTGTCGGTGGTGCAGTTCATCCGTGAGTTCGGCGAGTTCATCCACTGCGCTCACATCAAGGGCGTGCAGGTGATTCGCGAGCACACGCGGGCCGGCCTGCTGGGCGGCCACCGGCCGATGGGCCATCCGCTCAACGGCTGGAACTTCGTGACGGCCGGCAGCGCGCGCGACGCCAACAGCGTCGAGGAAATCATGATCGAGCTGAACCGCGTCGGCTACGATGGGGCGGTCAGCATCGAGTGGGAGGACAACGACGCGGAGCAGCACGCCGGGGCAAAGGCGGCGCTGGCGAACGTCCATCGCGCCGACCTGCCGCCGAGCGGGATGCGTCACGACGAGATGCTCAAGGCGTAAGTAGCCGAACGGGGGTGATGCGGTGGAGTGGTCAGAGGTTCGCTGGGGTGAAAGTCCCCGCGTATTGCTTCAAGCTGCCCGCGAAATCTCCAAGGAACTCGGGCACTACGAGATCATTTTTCCGCTGCATCTGCTGCTGGGATTGCTCATCAACGCTCGGCCGTTGTCCTTGGCTATTCCGCGCCCTGAGTGGGAGAGCGTGCAGGCGTCTATGCGGACATTTGCCCCGTGCTGGGGTGATGATTTGGTAGTGTTGTCGCCGGGTGGCCAGACGCCGACCACCAAGCGGATCCTCGAACATGCCGCTGAATTGGCCGTCGCGGCGGGTGAACTCCTGGAAGTCGAGCAGGTCTGGGCTGCGTTGAATGTGGTCGAGTCGGTCCTCGTGCAAGCGGTGTTGTCTCGGCTCGGGCTGGCTTCGGGGGTGAGTCCCGACTAACTGGAGGTGGTCCAGCGCTTGCATCCGCGCACGCTTCTGGAGGTGTGACACATGCGCAACCTGACGGCCGAACAGATTGGGCTGGATTACAACGCTCTCCTCGAACTGGTCGGCAAGGAACGAGCCCTGAAGCTCATCGGTAAAGAGGCGATCCGGGAGTGGCTGCAGCGCGAGGAGCAGGCGGACGCCCAGAAGCCTGCCGACACCACTTCACCCAGCACGCCACCGCTCGAAGAAGGTCGCTGATGGTCCTCGCGACGGAGCCGTACACCGAGCAGGTCAAACTCTGGCCCAGCGCCGGCCGTCAGATCCTTGCGCATTACGACGCGGAGACGATCATCGTCTATCAGGCGCATCGGCCGTCCATTGGTCGCCACGCCATCGAGCACGGCCGGTTCGGCGGGGAATTCCGCTACTCCCGCATGAGCTGGGTCAAACCGAACTTCCTGTGGATGATGTACCGCTGTGGCTGGGGGACCAAGGAGGGTCAGGAGGTCATCCTCGGCCTGCGACTCCGGCGTCGGTTCTTTGACACCTTGCTGTCTCAGGCGGTTCCGTCATCCTGGGATGGGGATTTGTTCGCCACCCGTGAAGAGTGGTCGCAGGCGGTCGAGCAGTCGCTGGTCCGCCTGCAGTGGGATCCGGACCACGACCCAGCTGGGGCCAAACTCGAGCGCCGCGCGATCCAGCTGGGATTACGGGGCGAGGTGTTGGAAGCGTTCGGGCAGCGGGAACTTTTGGAGGTGATCGATCTGTCGGGATTCGTCGCCGAGCAGCGTTCCCGGCTCACCTCGGCTGGGATCGCTGTGCTGCACACTCCGCAAGAGCGCGTGTACTGCCCGGCTGATCCAGCCATCGTGCCTCGGTTGCGACTCTCGGCCGAGAACCTTGCCTGACGCCTCCCAGCCTCATTCTCTATCACGGCTGTCCCACGCCCGGAAAGAGCTTGCCGCCCGTTCGCAGTGCCTGCCGTAGTGCATCCGGATTCGCCCGCAGCTGGAAGCTGACCCAAGCGCCCGTGATGTTGGCACCGCCAGGCGCTCGCACCACCTTCGGCGCCCCGATGCCTTCGACCTTTTGTCCCTCCAGAAATGTTTGCAGGGCGGCAGCGGCCTTGGGATCAGCACATTCCAGATCGCCAATCAGTGCAACATCCGGCTGAAACGCCAGCCCGACCGCAAACGTCTTCACGCCCTTCAGCGGCGCCGGCGTGCTCTTGGTGCCGTCGGCGAACGGCAGGACCGCCGCCAGCATCTCTGCCGGCACCGATTGGCCGGCCATCCAGACGAAGGTTCCGCGCGGCAGGCGCTTCTCGATGGCCTCACACAGCGGCGCCGTCAACCCCTCCGTGCCCGTTCGCGGTGTCAGCGGCAGCGTCTTCTTCAGCTGCTCGAACGGGCTGCCCAACGACACCCGTACCAGCAGGGTTCGCTGGTCGGCGCACCACACGCCGCCACCCGTGAAGGGCAACGGGTAGAGGAGGCGTCCCTCATGTAGCATCGGCTTGCGCTCGGCCAGCACCGCGCCGAACGACTTCGGGTTGTACGGCTCGCTGGTCCGGACTACCGCGGTGAATTCCAGGGGTACGGGCAGGCCTGGCAGCAGTTGAGCCCCCAGCGCGATGTGATCAATGGTCTCGGGCTTCAGTCCTGTCAGGTGCTCCACCCGCGTCAGCGCTTCCCTCAGTGGTTCCCAGGACGGATCCTTCAGGAACGCCTCTCCCGCCTTGTCGCGGCGCAAATCGGCAAGGTGAATGCCGATCACGATGTTATTGTCCGCGGGCAGCCAGCCGAGTGCAGGTAACTCAGCCGC
Source organism: Gemmataceae bacterium (assembly GCA_035637055.1). Lineage (GTDB taxonomy): Bacteria > Planctomycetota > Planctomycetia > Gemmatales > Gemmataceae > DASPXY01. Next base: position 3,644 of record DASPXY010001482.1, read on the forward strand.
GGCGTAGCCGCCAGGCGGCGTCTTCGCCCGGTCTTTCGCGGGACTCTCCGGCTCTGGCTCCTTGCCGCGCGGATCGCGGCTGCGGCGGAAATCGACGGTGAGCAGCGCGTAGGGTAGCACCAGGAGGGCGACCAGGACCATGTTGCCGACGATGAACAGACCCGTCGCCTGATTGGAGCGCCGCTCGCGGAAGTACCACAGCCACACCGACGCAAACAGGCAGATGCCCCCAAGCAGGAACAGGAACGGGACGCCCATCAGGATCCCATTGTCGCGCGACACCGCGCGCAGGATCAGGCTGATGAGAATGAATAGGCCGCCGAGGATGCCGATTTCGACGGCGCGATGGGCTGGCGTCGCGCGCAGCAGCGACGGCGACGGAGCGGGATCGACGAGCGGCGACGGGGGGGGCGGACCTGCGGCGATGCCCTCGGAGGTAAGCAGTCGATAGGGGAATGTCTCGCCGCAGCGCGGACAGGGGATGCGCGCCCGCGGCACTTCCGGGCCGGGAACCTGGGCATTGCAGTAAGGACAGGTCAGGACTTCAGGCATCGCGTACAATGAATGAGGAAAGATCGGGAATTTGGGGCTCGCCACTCTTGGTTCGTAGTTCCGCCTTTAGGCGGTTGACCGTCAACCGCCTAAAGGCGGAACTACGAACCCGAGGTCCATGATCTAGTATAGCAATTTCCCCTGCGGCAACGGCGGCGCAGCGAGATTCGCCCTCCCGATGTCCGGTGAGAGGTGCGACCATTCTCCCCTCGCCGCTTGCGGGAGAGGGGTTGGGGGTGAG
>DASPXY010001483.1:0-6234 GCA_035637055.1 Gemmataceae bacterium
GAGAAGGACGATCGGCTGTTTCGTCCCGCGCTGGCCCCACAGAATTGCTCGACGCCCCTGAGAGTGCCTGACGCGCCAGTTCGCTGGGCATCGTACTCTGACAACCCGCGAGCAGAAGGACCGAGAGCAAACAGGCAGGAGGGCCGAACCGCTTGCACGTGCCCAATAAACCCGCGAAGGACAACGAGGCTGCCATTTCCTTCTCCTCAACAACGCCTCGGAATCGCTGATCCCGAGAATGCGGCCCGGTGGCCGTTCACCCAGGTTGGGGGGAGCCCTGGGCCTGAAGCCGATTGCAGCATGACCTGGCACCCCCACCAGCCCGGGAAAAGAGAGGTAACTGGCGGCAACTACGCAGCGATGGCGGCGCACGCGCCCCCTGCCCAATGCGCTTTTAGGGTATCGTCTGCTGTTGCCGAGGACATCAAGATTAAGGGGATTTAACCCACCGGAGGCCGTGGCCTTCGAGATGTTCTGGACGCGCCTCTCGAAAGCCGTTGCTTCCTCGGTTCCTACTCCTCCTTGAACTTGCCCTCCGAGCGCTTGCCGTTGATCTCGCCAAACACCGTCCCCTCGTGCTCCGCTTCGATGCCGAGGCCCTCGTCGGTGCCGACGAACTTCGACGCCTTGCCGTCTTTCTCGTCCACGGGCTTCAGCGCAATCGTCATCGGCTTGATGACCTCGCCTTTCTTCCCCTTGGCTTCCTTGGTGACCACCGTCAGCTCCTTCGCGGATACGGCAACCGGCGTCTTCTCGTCGTCCCCGAGGATCAGGATGTACAGCTCCTTCTTGGGGTGCTTGATGTCCAGTTCCGCGTGGTACTTGCCCAGGTCGAACACCACCCCACCGTTCGGGCCCTTGCCGTGGGCATGGTCCTTCTTCTTGCCTCCGGGCTTCTCGGCGCCCGTGTCGCCCTTGCCCGGATCCTTGCCGGCGCCGCCTTGCCCTCCGCAGCCCGCGACACCCAGCGCCACGACCAACACTTCCAGGCCCAGCAACTTCGCGTACTTCATCTCGCCCGTCCTTTCGCACAAGAGAAACAGGTTGAACATCCTGCGCACTTACGCCCCGGACCGCAGTAGTTCCTCCTCGGAACCTTCGCTGTGGACCAGCCGCTCGGCGTCCTTGCCGCTGAACCGCCAGAACAGCCCCGGGTGGAGCAGGAACTCGCAGAAGGTCGAGGTCACCAGCCCACCCAGGATCACCGTCGCCACCGGGTACAGGATCTCCAGCCCCGGCTTCTTGCCGCCCACGACCAGCGGCAGCAACCCGATCCCTGCCGTCAGAGCCGTCATCAACACCGGCGCCAGCCGCTCCAGGCTGCCGCGCAGCACCATCTTTTCGGTGAAGCCCTCGCCTTCCTCCTTCATGAGATGGAAATAGTGGGTGACGAGCAGGATGCCGTTGCGGACCGCGATCCCGCCCAGCGACACGAAGCCGACCAGGCTCGCCACCGTCAGCGTCTGCCCGGTCAGCACCAGCGCCAGCACCCCGCCGACGAATGCCGTCGGGATCGCGTTGAGGATCTGGAACGTGATCCGTGCCGAGGGGTACAGCAGCATCAGGACGACGAAGATGCCGGCCAACGACACCCCGGCCAGGATGGTAATCCGGAGTGTGGCCGAGCGCTGCGCCTCGAACTGCCCGCCGAACTCGATGAAGTAGCCCTCGGGCAACCGCACCCGCTCCTTCACCTTCCGCTCGATGTCTTCCACGGCGCTCTCCAAGTCGCGGTCCGGGACATTGCAGCGGACCACCTGCTTCCGCCGCACGTTCTCGCGGTTGATGAGGTTCGGGCCGCTGGCTGCGTCGGGGAAGTCGGCCACGTCCTTGACCCGGATCTGGCCCCGCCCATTGGGGAGGTCGAGCCGCAATTCCTTGAGGTAGAGGGGGTCGGATCGGTGCGGCTCCCGGAGCTTGACGACGAGGTCGAACCGCCGCTGCCCCTCCAGCACATGCGAAACCGCCTCGCCTTTGAGCGCGGTCTGCACGAAGTCGGCCACGTACTCCCGACTGACCCCGTAGAGGGCGAGGTCGTCGGGCCGCAGCACGACGTGCAGCTCGTCCACGCGCTCCTGCGGGTCGATGATCGGCGGCGTGACCCCAGGCACCTCGGCCAGTGCCGTCCGGACCTGCTCGGCCAGCTGACGGAGCTTGTCGAGGTCGTCGCCGTAGATCTTGACCGCCACCTGGGCGTTGACGCCGGAGAGCATGTGGCTGATCAGATGCGACAGCGGCTGCTCGGCCTCGATCTCGACACCGGGCACCTCGGCCCGCAAGTCCGCCAGCACTCTCTTGAGGAACTCGTCCCGGCGCGTGCCGGCGTCCGGGTTCATGGTCAGGATGTACTCGCCGACGTTCACCGGCTGGGCGTGTTCGTCCAGCTCGGCCCGGCCCGTGCGGCGGGCGAAGTGGAGGATCGCGCCCTTCGGGTTGTCCGGCGACTTCTGCAGTGTCTTCAACCGCGCGTCGATGAGGGCCGACGCCTCGTTCGACGCCCTCAGCGACGAACCGCCGGGCAGGGCGACGTTGATCTGCACACTGCCCTCGTCGAACTTCGGCAGAAAGTCGGCCCCCAGCCGCGTCAGTTGCCAGGCGCTGATGCCGACCAGTACCCAGGTCAGGACCAGCAAGATACCGGCCCACCGCATGCTGAAGCGGATCAGGTAGCTCGCCCCCCACTTCAGCACCCGCAACAGCAGCCCGTCCTTGTGGCCGTGGGTGGCCTCCGACTGAGGCAACAAGTAGTAGGACAGCACCGGGGTGACAGTGAGCGACACCAGCAGCGACGCCAGGATCGACACGATGTAGGCGACACCCAGCGGGATGAACAGCCGGCCCTCGACCCCGGAGAGAGCGAACAACGGCAGGAACGCCAGGATTACCACCGCCGTCCCGAAGACGATGGCCGAGCGGATCTCACGGCTGGCCTCGTACACGACGAGGAGGGCGGGCCTCGGCGCCGACGAGGCGTTGTTCTCGGCCAGTCGGCGGAAGATGTTCTCGACGTCCACGATGGCGTCATCGACCAGTTCGCCCATCGCCACGGCGATCCCGCCCAGCGTCATCACGTTGATCGACAACTCCGTCCCGGTGAGCGCCCCGATCACCCGGAACACCACGGTCGTCACCACCAGCGATAACGGGATGGCCGTGAGCGTGATGAACGTCGTGCGGAGGTTGAGCAGGAACAGGAACAGCACGATCACCACCAGCACGGCCCCGATGACCAGGGCTTCCTCGACATAGTAGATGCCGCGGTCGATGAACCCCTTCAGCTGGAACAGGTTCGTGTTGACGACCACGTCGGCGGGCAGGGTGGCCTCGGCCTCTTTGAGGGCGGCCTTCACGGCGTCGGTGAGTTTGCGGGTGTCGGCGTGCGGCTGCTTGACGATGGTGATGACGACGCCGGGGTGGCCGTCGATGCTCGCATCCCCGCGTTTGGGGGCCGGGCCTTCCTCGATGGTCGCCACCTGACCGAGCAACACGGCGCGGTCGCTAGGCACCTTGACCGGCACCTTGCGGAGATCCTCCACGACCTGCTGCGGCAGCGGTCCGAGCCGGCCAATGACACGCACCGGCCGTTCGCCCTGGCCCTCTTCCAGAAAGCCGCCGCTGGTGTTCAGGTTGTTGACCTTGAGCGCCGCCTCGACCTCTTGCAGGGATACGTTGTACTCATGCAACTTGTCGGGATCGACCAGCACTTGATACTGCTTCTTGTCGCCGCCCATGACGATCACCTCGGCGATGCCGGGCCGTTGCAGCAGTCGGGGCCGGATCACCCAGTCGGCGATGGTCCGCAGGTCCATCCGTTCTTCCAGCGGCGTGCGGAAGGTGACGGTCTGGCGACGCCCCTTCCACACGAACGTCGCTGTCCGCCCCGGCGCGGCCGCGTCCCAGGCCGGGTTCTGGACGGCCACCCGTTCCCACAGCTCGGGCCGGTTGCGGTCGCGGGGCCGCCACACGGCCAGCGTGGGCGAAGACTTCCCGGATTCACGTCCAGGGCTCTCCGGGATCCGCTCAGCCAGCAGGCCGGTGTTGCCGACAGCCGCAAGGTCGCCCCCCTGTGGCCCGCGCCGGCGATGCAAGCCGACATGCATGATCTGCCCCATGATCGAGGCCGGCGGCGTCATCTGCGGACGGATGCCCGGGGGCATCGGCACGGTGGCCAGCCGCTCCATGACCACCTGACGGGCGTAGCGGATTTCGGTGCGCCAGTCGAACTCGACGTAAATGACGACCATGCCCTGACTCGATTGGCTGCGGACGGCTTCCACCCCGGACGCCCCGAGGAGGGCCGTCTCGATTGGAAAGGTGACCAGCGTCTCGACCTCCTCCGGGGCCAGGCCGGGGCACTCGGTCAGAATGACGACCCGTGGCCGGTCGAGGTCGGGAAACACATCGACGGGGATCGTGCTCGTCAGGTAGCCGCCATAGGTCAGCACGACGAGGCACGCGGAGATTACCAGGCTTCGGTAGCGGAGGGCGAGGCGAATGACGGCATTCAACATGGCGGATCTCCCGAGTAGGTGCCGCGAGCCGAGCGGCACTCCGGTCCGGCTCGGCTCGCCGGACCTACTATTTGCCTTCGTCCTCGTTCTTGTGCAGGCTACCGTCCGCGTGGACGTGGTAGCCCTTGGGCACGCCGCTCGACCCGGCCTTCACCATGCGGTTCAGCTGGGCGGCGGCGGTGCGGGCGACGGCGGAGATCGTCCAGACTTCCTTGCCCTTCGCGTAGGTGGCCAGCGCACCGTCGTTCGCGAGGACCACCCGGTCTCTTTCCCGAAACAGGCCGTGGACGCCCTTCCGCTCGAAGGTGTTGTCGTTCTGGGTGAACACGAATGTCTCCGGACCGTCCCGGGCGACGGCACCCGGGGGCAGGACGAAGACGTTCTTCACCTCTTCAACGCGGACGCCCAGCCAGACCTTCTGGCCAGGCCGGAAGCGCCAGAGCAGCTGCGTCCTGCCGTCGCGCTCCACCGCTCTCGCCTGATTGTCGAGCGGGAGCAGGAACGCGAACGTCCGGTTCAGCGGGTCGATGGTGTTGGCGATGTGATGGATCAAGAAAGGCTGCTTTAGCGCAGCCCAGCCCGCCGCTGCGTCCTCCTGAAAATCCACCGCGACCGGCCACCCCTCCTTGACGGTCCGCTCCAGCAGCGGCGCCTCCTCACGGAACGCGCGGCCTTCGATGGAGAGCAACTGATGGTTCGCCAGCAGGCAGAGAGTTTGCCCGGCCTGCACTTGCTGGCCGAGTTCGACCTTGAGTTCTTGCACCTCGAAAGCCAGGGGCGAAGCAGTTGCCGGTGCCGCGCCGGGTTGCGCGACGAGGGCGACGGTCAACGGCTTGTGGCCGGTCGTCCGCTGGGGCACAGTGACGGGGATCTCGCTGACGAACATCCCCCCGGCAGCGGCCTCAATGTCGCCGTCCGACAGCCCCCGGTTGAGTAACGCCCGTCGATACGCCCTGGCCGCGACCGCCAGCCGCGTGATCTGGTTGTCCACCTCGATGAAGCGGGCTTCCTGGACCGCACCCCGCGCTCCCTCCAGCAGGTTCCGCTGGGCCTGGGCGAGTTTGATGTCCTGGGTCGTCTTGAACAGTTCGGCCTGGTTCAGGTGCAGCGACTCGCTGAACAACTTCAGCGTGAACAGCACCTCACCGGGGCGGACGGTGTCGCCGGGGACATGGTGAATGGCGCTGATGACCCCTGTGGCAGGGGCGACGACTCCCCGGTCGCTGAGGCCGGGGCGATCCACCACCATGCCCGGCACTGTGATCGTCTTCCAGATGGTTTCCGCTTTGAGCTGCCTGGGTTTCAGCTGCTCGGTAGTCAGCCCAAGGTTCTTCTGGGCCAGTTCGCCGACGATGACTTTTGCAGCGGGCGTGACGGCCTCCCCGGGCCGCTCGGCCGCTTCGACCGGCCGAGCGGCCTGGAACCAGGACAACCAAGTCGCACGGGTGAAGAACGCCGCCGCGCCCAGCCCGGCGACGACGACAAGCGCGACCAGCGGTTTCACGAATTGGCGAGGTCTCATGGGTGTCTCCTCTCGGGTGTGGGGGTGGGAGGGAACGGCCAGTGGTCTTCCAGCATAAGGCCGGCGATCTCGCTGGCTGCTCGCCACATCTCACCGAGCGCGCGGACGAGTTCCAGGTTGGCCTCGGCCAGGGCTCGCTGGGCCTGCAAGACGCGAAGGTACTCGAACTGCCCGCCCTGGTAGCCCTTCCGCGATAGCTCG
>DASPXY010001484.1:0-3839 GCA_035637055.1 Gemmataceae bacterium
CATGGCCAAGGTCGAACTGCCCCCATCCGAGGGGGTGACGACCTTGATGAAGGGGGTTTCATTGTTGAGCAGTTCTCGCTTTTCCAGGGTCTCCACCCGCAGGCGTTCGCGAACGCGGGGCCGGCGCGGCTTGCCTTTGCGGCTTGCTTTCCGGGGTGCTGACTCAACGAACGCAGGAACGACAGGAGGGTCATGACCGGCCACCTCGGCAGAGAGAAGAACTAGGATGAACACCTGCACCGGGCGGTGCGCCGATGGGGTGCGGCAATCGCTCTGCAGCGCGGCGAGTAGTTTGTGGTGTGTGGAAAGGGAAACAGGCACAGCATTGTGTCTTCTCTGTCCACAAATCGCGAACCACGAGCCATGAACCTTCCCTGGACACTACCATCCTGCCCCGCGTGCTCACGCAGGTAACCCATCTTACCCGACATTGAATTCCAAGCGATTCCACCCTTTCGGAGTCTTTGGTGGAATCGCTGCGGTGAACGTCAGATAAGGGTACGGTTGCTGGATATTCCGGCGCTTGGGCGGAGTTCAGGATGGCAGCACGCAGCCGCTCCACTGCGGCCACGACCTCACAAATCGGAGACAAATGAGATCCCCAGGAGCGTTGCCGAGGGCAACTGACCGGGGGTGCAAGTCAACTGTCGCGGTTGGCGACTGGGAGGGCGAGGCTCCTGCCGAGCCGGGATCCCAAGCGGCTCGGCAGGAGCCTCGCCCTCCCGCGGGTGGCGACATCGCAGCGTACTTAGAGGCTCTGCCAAAACCTCCTGAAACCCTGGGAAAAGAGGCCAGATCCGGGGTTTTGGCAGAGCCTCTTAGATAACGAAGGGTTCGACCAAAGTGTTTGCCGCAAAGTGCTGAAAATGGTGGAGACAACCAAACCGAGTCCCTGGCCCCACCAATGTCCGTATCGAGGCCATAGGCTCTGCCCACCAAACTCAGTACAGGCACACGCGAAGTCGAATCCCGGCAGGCAAACAAACCAGGGATCGGAGTCCATTGGAAGATATTTTTAATAGCTATTGTCCGAGGAGCTGTGCGCATCAGCGAATTGGTTCGAGAGTGGCAGCGAGCGGGCCATACTGACCCGGCAGGGAAACCATCTCGGATGTTCGCCTCACGCGCGTTGGGTACTCCTCAGGGCATACTCGCCGTCGCCGTTGATGGGGCGTTCACGTTCGAGACGATGGCGTAATTGCAGCAAGGCAGCACGCTGGCAACCGAGGTCACGGGCCAACTGGGCCGTGGATTGTCTCTGGGCAATGCCGCGGAGAATCAACAGGATTTCGGAGGGACGGCGATGCGTTCCCTGAAGCGGAGTCCCTGTCCAGGCGTTAAATACGCGACCGCAGTGGGAGCAGCGATAGTCCAGCACGGGCGCGCGCCGCCGGCGGTGGATGTACAAGCCAGCGCGGGCCAGACACTCCGGACAGCCCAACCCCTCCGGATGCAACAACTCAAGGAGTTGTTGGTAACAAGTGGGTTCATCCTGGGTGACTGCGGGCGAAACGTCCATGGGCGTTCCGGGGTAGATTGAATGCCTTGGGGACAGCGTTAGGTTTCAACCACGGCGACGGAGCATGTCCGCACACCGGCTGGATGGGCTTCCGGCTTGGTCGGTCATTTCGGTCACGCGAGTCGCGAAAACGGCAGCAACGTGATCGCTGCTGGTTGTCAGGCAGGCCCTCGGTTGGTAGGTTTCGCTGGCTCCGTCCCTTCGTTGTGGCGTCCTGCCACCGCGTTGCAAACTGTGGTGGCGAACTCCGACCAAACGTCCTCATCCTCAGAGTATTTGTCACTCACCACGGCAAAAGTTCTGGCAGAATCTTAGCAATGGAAAGATGAAATAATGGTGAGAGTTTGTTGGGATTCCACCAATTTCGGTCTTGAGTTCCACCAATCTCCATACTTGGTTCTACCGATCTCCGTACTAATGGAGTGGGGACCAAGCTCACGCCTTTTTGAGAGTAGTGTATTGTATTAGCTGCGAAACCAGGGCCGATGGTGCCCTCCAATTTTCCCAATAATCGGGCGCGCTGTCCGTGGGTCAGCCGAGACGCCAGGGTCACGGGACGCTTGCTACCAGCCGACGAAGGGATTTCCGCCCGGATCCAGGCGGATATGATGCCTCTCGGGGCCGCGGGTCGGCTGCGTCGCGCGGGGCGACCGTGGCGGGCCACGCCCAACAGGAGAGCGACTGGATGGCAACTCCCCATGTCTCCATTGCTGGCCGCAGGTTCCAACCCATCTGCTCGGTGCTCCTCGGCGCGGTGGCACTGGTTGCTCTCGCCAATGCTTCCGTAGGCTTCGCGGGGACAACTCCGCGGCCCCCGGAGAAGTGGGCGGCGCGGGGCCTCAAGGTGACCGCGGGCCTGGAATTGTGGCTTGATGGCGGGCGGCAGAACGCAGCCCGCCAGGCTTACGGCCGCCCGAACCTCGACTCTGGCCAACCTCTCGACACCTGGTACGACGCCTCCGGCCACGGACGGCATCTCTCTCAGAAGGCCGCTGCCGCACAACCGTGCCTCGTTTTGCAAGGCAACCATGCCGCAGTGCGTTTCGATGGGCAGAAGCAGCACTTCACGCTGTCCGGCCTCGACGGCAACTTCAAGGAAGTAACGCTCTTCATTGTCGCTGTTCCGTTCTCCAATCGCGGCGGCTTTCGTGCCTTCGCGGCGCTGAATAAGGCCGGCGTCAACGACTACACCAGCGGCCTGACGATCGACCTCGGCCCCGCTCCCTCGACGCGCTTCCAATTCCTCAATGCGGAGGGTGCCGGCTTCGTTGGCGCGGCCAACCTGTTGCGAGAGACGCCTGACTTCGGCACCGTGCAGCGCCTGGCGATCACCTCGCGCGTCGGCCCCGGCGGGACGCGGTTGCACGTGAACGACAAGTTCCAGGGCCTGCGCGACCGCGGTGAGTCCACCATGTACCTGGACCGCTTCACCGTCGGCGCCCGCTTCTACACCAACGGCGGCCCGCCGGAGGTGCGCGGCTTTCTCGAAGGCGACATCCTCGAAGTGCTGCTCTACAGCCGCGCTCTGACCGACGCCGAACGCCACGAAGTGGACCGCTACCTCGCACAGCGCCACGGCAACCAACGACGCATCGCGCTGCCGGCGCGCACGGACGGCAGCCGCCCGTTGGTGAGCGTCGCCGATCCGCCGCCGGTGCAGATGCTCGTGCCCGGTTTCACGGTGCGGCAACTGCCCGTCGATCTAACAAATATCAACAATGTCCGCTATCGAGCCGACGGCAAACTGGTCGCCCTGGCGTACAGTGGCGACGTCTACCTGCTCTCGGACAGCGACGGCGATGGCCTGGAGGACCGCGTTGACGTTTTCTGGCACAATAAAGGTCGCTTACAGGCCCCAATCGGGATGGCCCTTACGCCGCCGGGCTATCCCCACGGGGAGGGAGTCGTCGTCGCCTCCAAGGGAAAGTGCTCTCTGCTGGTCGATACGCAGGGGAAGGGGCGGGCAGACAAAGAAATCGTCGTCGCCACGGGCTGGAAGCCGCTGCCGCACGGGGTCGATGCTCTCGGTGTGACCGTCGATCCGAAGGACGGCAGCATCTTCTTCGGCCTGGGCACCGCCGATTATGCGAACGCCTACCAGCGCGACAAGAGCGGCAAGGCGCACTATCGCCTCGACAGCGAACGCGGCACGATCCTGCGCGTCGCCCCCGATTTCAAGAGTCGTGAGATCGTTTGTACCGGGATTCGCTTCCCGGTAGGAATGGCTTTCAACCGCCGCGGCGATCTGTTCTGCACCGATCAGGAGGGCGCGACCTGGCTGCCGAACGGCAATCCGCTCGACGAACTGCTGCACATCGAG
>DASPXY010001485.1:0-2751 GCA_035637055.1 Gemmataceae bacterium
CGGCCTGCACCCGGCCAACCTGCCCGAGCGCGTCGCCCGCGACAAACTGGTGGAGGAACTGCTCGACCGTCTCGTCGAACGCAGTCTGCTGACCCTGGGAGACGTCCGCGATGCCGTCTCGCGCAATCAGCTGAAAATGCCCGACCTCGCAGGACTGGGGGAGTTCCTGACCGGCGACGAGTTGCTGCGCCTGGACCGCCGCCTGGCGACGGCGCTCGAAGGCGTCTACCGGCCCGGCGAGGTCTACCTGCGCGGGCTGCAACGAATCAGCTCCACCGCCTTCGGCACACGGCCGGGGCGCTTGTTGACGCGCTTCCTTTTGCTTCCATTCGGCCTCGCTTTCGTCGCTCTCAAGGGGATCAGCCTGCTTATTGAAGAGGGCATGCATGGGCTGAAACTCCTGCGTTTGCTCCAGGACGAGTCCGCGGAAGCGATGCGTGAAGCATTCGGTGACGCGGCGACCGCGGATTTCCTGCGTCAACGCTTCGGCGATGCGCCTGTCTTCGAGGTTGCCGGGATCCCCACAGAGCATCATCACTTCTCCCTGGCAACACCTTGGTCGGTCGGCGCCCTGGCAGTCTTCCTGGTGTTCCTGTTCAACGTGCCGGCGTTTCGTCACGTTGTCGGGCAAGTCTTCCAGGCACTGGGCAGAGGCCTGCATGCTGTCTTCATCGATGCCCCAGTCTGGCTGCTCACGCGCCCCGCGGTTCAGGCGTTCCTCCACAGCGCCCCCGTCGTCTTCTTCCATCATTACTTGCTGACTCCACTCGTCCTCGCCGGCCTGACGGGAGCCGTCGCGCTCATCGCCGGAGCCACTCTTGCCCTAGCGGGAACGCTCGCCGGTGCCGTCTTCGTCCTGAGTGTGATCCTGCTCAACACGCGCTTCGGGCGTGATCTGGAAGAGGTCGTCGTTGATGGGCTTGGGTGGCTCTGGGTGCGACTGAGCGTCAACCTCCTGCCGGGGTTGTTCCGCCTGATCGTCGATTGGTCGCGGCGCTTCCTCGAAGGGGTCGAGCGCGTCCTTTACAGCGTGGACGAATGGATGCGTTTTCGGAGCGGAGAAAGCGGTTTCTCGCTCGCGATCAAGGCGATCCTGTCACCGATCTGGTTCGTGATTACCTACGTTGTTCGCATCTACGTCAACCTGCTCATCGAGCCGACAGTCAACCCGATCAAGCATTTTCCGGTCGTCACGGTCGGCCACAAGCTAATGCTGCCGTTCCTGATGGTGCTCTACCACTTCCTCCTGGAGAACCTGAGTTTCCTGGGGCCAGTCCTGGGGCGCGGGTTCGTTGTGCTAACGATCTTTTTCCTGCCCGGTATTTTCGGCTTCCTGGTGTGGGAGTTGAAGGAGAACTGGCGGCTGTATCGGGCTAATCGCCCGGAAACGCTGAAGCCGGTCGTGATCGGCAGCCACGGCGAGACGATGCTGCGACTCTTGCGGCCGGGCTTCCACTCCGGCACCGTCCCGAAGGTGCTCGCGAAACTGCGGCGGGCCGAGCGCAAGGGCAACCACGCAGCAGCCCACAAGCGCCACGAAGCGCTGCACCACGTCGAGGAAGGTGTGCGCCATTTCGTCGAGCGCGAGTTCCTGCACCTGCTCGAACAGAGCAAGTCCTGGGGTGGGCTGAAGGTGGGATTACGCCATGTCGGCCTGGCCTGCAACCGCATCCGCATCGAGCTGACGTGTCCGGAGCTGTCGGCGGAGGACATGGTCGTCACGTTCGATCTGCGCGCCGGTTGGCTGATCGCCGGGGTGATACGTGCCGGCTGGTCACAGCAGTTGTCGGAGCCGCAGAGCGCGGCGTTGCGGGCAGCGCTCGGCGGGCTGTACAAGTTGGCCGGCGTCGATCTGACGCGCGAGCAGATCGACACCGCCCTGGCGCGGGCGCCGTATGATGTCAACCGCGAGGGGTTGATCGTGTGGCCGACAGGAGATTTCCAGGCAGAAACGGTCTATCCGCTTGGCGACGGCGCGCCGCCGGTACTCGACGCTGAGCGATTGCTGTTCGCGAAGGTACCGTTGACCTGGGAGCGCTGGGTGCAGGTTTGGGATTCCGACCAGCAGGGACATGGCTTGCCGCCGGAGTTTCTGGAAGGGGTGCGGCTGCTGCCCGCCGCGCCGCTTGCGGCTTAGCGAGCATTCGCATGTTCTCTGCCCCTGCGCGAAGAGGATCTCGCCATGTTCGGCAACTTCCGTCTCATCGACCTGAGCGTACCCCTGGAGCATCAGGCGGTCAGCGAGCCGCTGCCCGCCCAGATTCGTTACGTGCGCCATGACGAGGGCCTGCGGCAAATGCAGCAGTTCTTCGGCGTACGGCCCGAAGACCTGGTCTACTCGGGCGGGTTGGGCTGGGCCGTCGAGGAAGTGCAGGCGATCACGCACACGGGTACCCACGTCGATGCTCCCTACCACTACGCGGCGACATCCGAGGGCAAACCCGCCCGCACCATCGATCAGGTGCCGCTGGAGTGGTGTTTCGCGCCGGGCGTCGTCCTCGACCTGCGGCACAAGCAGGCGCGGGAACTTGTCACCATCGCTGACCTGGAAACTGCCCTTCAAAAGATCAACTATCGACTGCGGCCTTTCGACATCGTCCTGTTGCAGACAGGGGCCGACAAGCGGCTGCACTCGCCGGAGTATTTCGCGCAGCCGGGACTCGGTCGCGAAGGAGTGCTGTGGCTGGTCGAGCAAGGGGTGCGGGTGATCGGCATCGACGCCTATACGTTGGACCGGCCATTCGCCAACAT
>DASPXY010001486.1:0-2360 GCA_035637055.1 Gemmataceae bacterium
TCCTGCTGAATCATCTTCAGGTAGCGCGTGAGCACCTCGGATTCCGCGGCGGTCGCCCCGTTCGTGGTCGCGGCCAGCGCCCCGAGCACCTCCTGGAGCCGGCGTTCCAGCGCCTCGGAGCAGAAGAGAATGCTGGCGAGCGGGTTGTTGATCTCGTGCGCCACGCCCGCGGCGAGGAAGCCGACGGAGACCATCCGCTCGCTGCGGACCAACTGCCGGCTCCGCTCGTTCACCTGCCGGGCCAGGTCGGCGTACACCGCGTGCAATCGGGCGATGAGCGCGTCGAACTCGTCCGCGAGTTCTTGCAGTTCGTCGCCGGACTTCAGCGCGATCGGCTGGGCGAAGTTACCGCCGTGGACCCGCTGCACCCCGGCTTGGAGTTCGCGGATGGGCGAGAATATCCACGCGCTGAAGTAGTACAGCATCATGAGGATCAGCGCGACTGCCCAGATAAAGAAGAATGCGACCCACCACACGCTCTGTTGGATGGTAGCCGCAGATCGGCGGCTGTTGACCTGAATGTCGTTCATGATCGCCAGCCGCAGGTGTTCCGCGGTCAGGCGCGTCTGGGCGTGCGCGGCGCGAACCGCCGCGTTCCGCTTCGTCGGTTCGGTTGCTTCGGTGAAGTCGGGCTGCCGAAGCTTCTGGACGTTGGCTTCCAGTTCCTTGATCTGGTTCTCCAGCCGCGCCATCAACTCGCGCTCCTCCTCACCGCCGTCGGGGTCGTGGCCTGAGCTGACCGTGCGGGCGTTGGCCCAGCGGTACTCGTCGAGCAGGGCGCGGGCGATCTGGACTTGTTGGAGGTATTTGCCGGGATCGTTGGGATCGACCTGTTCGAGGCCGTTGATCGCACCGATCAGACGGTTCGCGGGGTCCAGTTCCAGCAGTTTCTTGTCCGTGATCTTGACGCTGTTGTAGTACGCGTAGAACCCGTACGCCGCGCCTGCGACCAAAAGCATGATGTTGATAGCCACGATGGCCATCCCCAACATGAGCTTCTTTCGCATCTGAAGGCGGCGAGCCACGGCACGATCTCCTGCCTTCCCCGCTCGTCCCTGAACGGGGTGCCCTCGCGCTCTGGCATCGAGCCGGACCGTTAGGGCGGCGGAATCTACCAAGTGCGTTCTTACAAAACGAGAGCAACTTTTTCAGAAGCACCGATTTGCCGATTGAAGGCCGAAAGCATCCCTGATTCACCGGAGGTTGGGGTTGTCGTGGCCCGCGAAGCCGCGGTACTACCAGCCCATCCAACTCCCGTACCATACCTGTGGAGGAGTCACCGATGGCCGGAGAGCAGCCGGTAAGGGTCGGGGCGCATGTGGTCGGCGGCGGAAACCCGCTCTTGTGGATTTGCGGGCCGTGCGTGATCGAGTCGCATGACCTCACGATGCAGATCGCCGACACCCTCCGCGGGTATGCCGAAAAGCTCGCACTGCCGCTGGTGTTCAAGGCGTCGTTCGACAAGGCCAACCGCACGAGCGGGAAGTCGTTCCGCGGCCCAGGGCTGCAGGAAGGGCTCAAAACGCTCGACACGGTGAAACGCGCGACTGGCCTTCCCGTGACGACCGACGTCCACGAGTGTCACCAGGCCGCGGCGGTGGCGCAGGTCTGCGACATTCTCCAGGTGCCGGCGTTCCTGGCCCGCCAGACGGACCTGCTCGAAGCCTGCGGCCGAACCGGGAAGGTCGTGAACGTCAAGAAGGGGCAGTTCATGGCCCCGTGGGACATGAAGAACGTGGTCGCAAAGCTCAACGAGTTCGGCAACCGCAACGTCCTCCTGACCGAGCGCGGCACGACCTTCGGCTACGGCCTCCTGGTCAACGACATGCGGGCGGTGCCGTGGATGCAGGAAACCGGCGCACCGGTGATCTTTGACGCCACTCACAGCGTACAGATGCCAGGGGCGCTGGGTGACCGCACCGGCGGTTACCGCGAGATGGTCCCGGTCCTGGCCCGCTGTGCCGTGGCCGCCGGCTGCGACGGGGTCTTCCTCGAAACGCACCCTCGACCCGACGAGGCCAAGAGCGACGGCCCGAACATGGTTCCGCTCGACGACCTCCCTAATGTGATCGAAAGCTGCCTCCGCATCCGCAGCACGCTTAATCCGCCTGCCCAGGCTACCGCCACACGAGCTGACCCGCATGACCGCACCTGCCACGCCGCCTGACACTCCCCGCTTCGGCCGGTTGGTCGCCGGCCTCTGCCTCATCGCGATGCTCCTCGGCGGCATCGCAATCACCTTCACTGGGGGCGGGTGCAGCAAGCCACCGCCGCCGCTGCCCGACCAGGGCAGCGGGCCCAAAGGCGACCCGTGGGTTGTGGCCGCGGCGCGGCTGAAGAAGGAAACTGATCTCGCGGCC
>DASPXY010001487.1:0-5745 GCA_035637055.1 Gemmataceae bacterium
CTCACCCATTTTTCCTGGTTGCGTTCCCACGCCCAGGTCTTGTCGTTGGGCAAATTGGCGACTTCGCGGACCTGCTGAAGCGCCTGCAGCCGCTCCGCCAAGGCCTGGATCGTCGCGGCGAGTTCCGTGATCCTCCGGTCGCCCAGTTTCCAGAACTGAGACAGGTCGGCCAGATCCTTCTTGTTGCCGCGATCGGTGAGCAACTCCCGCAGGATCACGACCAGCTTACCGGCGTCGGCCTCGCGGGCGGCCTCGGTAATGAGCTGCTTGTAGCGCATCAGGTTCAGGTGATACACCCCCAGATCCGCCCGCTCCACCGCGAGGAATGCCGGGGGTAGGCCGTTGGCGATGTTGGTGGCCTCGGCGGCGAGTTCCTGCGGCAGTCCGGCGACTTCGCGCACCGGCCAGTAACGGCGAACCGGCAGGTGCTTGAGGAAGCCGCGCAACTTCTCCTCCTTGAGAATCGCCCCGAAGACGGGGATCTGCTCGTTCTTGGCGGTGAACAGGTCGTCGCGCAGCAGGAGCTTGGCCCGCTTCTCGTCGAAATCGGTCGGCAGATCGGCACGGCCCTTGGGCGGGAAAAACTTCTCTTCCAGCGGCATCGGGAAGATGCCGCGCTTGTAGAGGTTGTCGTTGTAATGGAGCGGGTCCACGTCCGGGCCGAGGAAGAAGCCGACGCCGCCGCCCTCGCGCACGAATTTTTCGAGATTGGCGGTCTGCTCGGGTGTCAAACTTGGCACGTTGAGGAGCAAGATCGTCGGATACTGGGCCAGGTCCGGCG
The DNA here is from genome assembly GCA_035637055.1 of Gemmataceae bacterium. GTDB lineage: Bacteria > Planctomycetota > Planctomycetia > Gemmatales > Gemmataceae > DASPXY01. Next base: position 782 of record DASPXY010001487.1, read on the forward strand.
CCTCCAGTGCCTTGAGGGCGTCGCCGGCGGCTCGTTCGAGCTTGTCGGCGTGGATGACCTCGTAACTGGAGCCGAGGACGGAATTCAGGGCGTGCTCGACAAAGAAGCTGTCGCCGCCCTTCTTGCGGCCCTCGGCGCCCTTGCCATCGACGACGAGGATCGGCACCTTGTTGCGGATCTCGACAGCGACATGGCGGACGTTGTCGTCCAGCAGGCCGTCATTCTCCAGTGGGCCGCGCTGCGGGCTTTCGAGCCGGGCGCTGATGTGGGCGAAGTAGGCCTCGTTATCCTCCAACTCGGGGAAGAACTTGTGCTCGAAGGTGGCGGTCGCGGTGCCGGGGGCCGTACTGCTGGCGGCGGGCACCTTGAGCGGCATGCGCTCGTTGAAACTCACGTCGAGCATCTCGTGCCCCTCGGCGTCCTGTTTCTTGCTCTTGCTATGGTTGAGCAGGGTGATGTGGACGTCGGTCTCGCGCGGGGTGAAGTTGGCGACGGTGACGGTGAACTGGACCGGCATGCCCTTGCCGGTGATGCGCGTGCTCGCCCGGATCTCGCTGATGCCGATGTTGTCGTGGTAGACCGGCGCTTCGTTCTGGCCCTTGACGCGCAGCGGGTGGGCGGTGTCCACGAGGCGCACCTTCATGCCGCTCTTTGCCAGTTTGAGCACCCCTTCCTGCAGCGGCCGCGCCTCCAGGCCAACCCAGTCGTGCTTGCGGAAATCGCTGACGACGTGGACGGTGACGCGACGCTCCAGGATCGCCTTGCTGCCGTCGGGGAGAGCTTCGATTGCCTTGTCGAAACCGCGCTTGAGGTTGCCGGTCCCCAGTTCAAACGCCTTGTTGACGGCCGGGGCCGCATCGACGCTGACGAAGCTCGGCTGCATGGCCATCACTTCGTTCTTCGCGGCTTCGAGCGGGCCGGGGGTATTGAGATGGTCGTAAATCCTCGGCTGGAACTTCGGATCGAGTGCGACCTTCGAGAGCGGCACAATGATGACCTTGTCGTTGGTCATCGACTGGCTGACCTTGCTGAGGATGCCGTCGATGATGACTTCCTTGCGAGCGAGGGCGAAGCAGCTTTTCTCCTCGGCGCCGCCGCCTTCGCGCCACTGGTCGCGCATGCTGAGGGTATCGTCGAGCAGCACGATGTGGACGTTCTCGCGTTGCTGGCCGAAGGCGGAGCCGAGGCTGTCGAGGCTGAAGCCAAGGAAGCGGGCCACGAGGAGGGCGGCGAGGGCGACGAGAAGGCAGCGCAGCAGCAGCAGGATCAGCTGTTCGATAATGAGGCGGCGGCGGCTGCGTTTCTGGGCCTTGAGGAGAAACTCCATCGCGGCCCAGCGCATGCGTTTGAAGCGCATGCGGTTGATGAGGTGGATGATGATCGGTGAGCTGATGAGGGCGCCGCCGGCCACCAGGTACGCGGGATTGGCAAAGAGTTCAAGCATGGGGGTGTTCTACCCGAACCGTTTCAAAGGTGTTTGTTCGTAGTCCCGCCTTTAGGCGGTTTCGGCTGTTCCGCCTAAAGGCGGGACTACGAACAGGGATTTCAGGCCCGCGCCCGGACGGCGGCCTTGTAGGCCGCCATGCGGTGGTGCAGGAACTTCGACAGCACCGCGTCGAGATACTCGGCGGTGTGGACGAGAGCGTAATCGATGCCCTGGCGAGCGCAGCCGCGGCGCACCTCGACCAGGTACTCCTCCAGCGCTTCGATGTAGCCCTCGCGCAAGGCGCGCGGGTCACAGACAAGTTGAATGATTTCTTCCATCCCCTCGAAGCGCGTCGTGCCCGCAAACGGGAAACGCAGTTCGTCCTCGTCAAGGACGTGGAAGACGAGCACGTCGTGGCGATTGTGCCGCAGCATCTCCAGGCCGCGAAAGAGCGGCTCGCGATCGACGAGCAGGTCGCTGATCAGCACGATCATGCCGCGCGCCGGGGCGCTCTCGGCGACGCGCCGCAGGATGCGCTCGGGGTCGGTCTTTTCGCGCGGCTTGCTGGTGTGCAGGGCATTGACAATGGCGTCGATGTGCGTGTTCTGGCTGCGTGGCGGCACGACCTGGCGCACGTCGCTGTCGAAGGTGATCAGGCCGCACGAGTCCTGCTGGCGCAGCAGCATGAACGCCATGCAGGCGGCGATGGTGCAGCCGTAGTTGTATTTGTTGAGGGCGCCGCGGCCGTAGTGCATCGAGTTGCTGACATCGACGACGAGGGTGCAGCGCAGGTTCGTCTCTTCCTCGTACTGCTTGATGTAATACTTGTCGGTCTTGGACCAGACTTTCCAGTCGAGGTGGCGGATGTCGTCGCCGGCGGTGTAATCGCGGTGCTGCACGAACTCGACCGAATGGCCGAAGAACGGGCTGCGGTGCATGCCGGAGATGAAGCCCTCGACGACCTGACGGGCGCGCAGGTCGAGGCGGGAGATCCGCGCGATGGTGCTGGGATGGAGGAAGCGGCGGGGGTCGTCTTCTCTTGGGGGAGCCACAGGGGAGCCTTCGAGGATCGAGGATTGAGGATCGAGGATTGAGGATCGAAGATCGTCTTGTGCGATCCTCAATCCTCAACCCTCGATCCTCGGGAATTCATTAACCGGCGAAAATCTTCTGGAACCGCGGGTCGCGCGTCAGTTCGCCCTCGCGGTCGGGCGTCTCCTTGAGCAACTTCTCGATGACTGTGTCGGTGGTCACGCCTTCCGAGGCGGCGGTGAAGTTCGTCAGTAGGCGGTGCCGCAGCACGGGGTAGGCCAGCGCCTTGATATCCTCGACGCTGACGTGCGTGGTGCCGTTGAGCAGCGCCCGGGCCTTACCGCCCAGGATGAGGAACTGCACCGCACGCGGACCGGCGCCCCACGACAGCCAATCGCGGACGAACTTCGGCGTGCCCGGCTCGCTGACGCGTGTCTGCCGCACCAGGGCGAGCGTGTACTGAATCACGTGGTCGGTCACCGGCACACGCCGCACGAGCCGCTGCAGTTCGAGGATCTGATCGCCGGACAGCACCGCCTGCAGATCTTCGACCAGGAGGGTCGTCGTGCGGCGGGCGATTTCGAACTCTTCCTTGAAGTTCGGATACTTGACGAACACCTTGAACATGAAGCGGTCTTGCTGGGCTTCGGGCAGGGGATAGGTGCCTTCCTGCTCGATCGGGTTCTGCGTCGCCAGCACGAAGAACGGGTCGCTCAGACGGTGCCGCACGCGACCAACAGTGACCTGCCGCTCCTGCATGGCTTCGAGGAGGGCGGCCTGCGTCTTGGGCGGCGTCCGGTTGATTTCGTCGGCCAGAATGACGTTCGCGAAGACCGGGCCTTCGAGGAACTTGAACTCGCGATGGCCGGTGCTGCGGTTCTCCTCGATGACCTCGGTGCCGGTGATGTCGGACGGCATCAGGTCGGGCGTGAACTGAATGCGGCTAAAAGCCAGCGACAATGTCTTCGACAGCGTCGAGATCATCAAGGTCTTGGCCAGGCCGGGCACGCCTTCGAGGATGCAGTGGCCCCGGCTGAACAGGGCGATCAGCAGTTCCTCAATGACCTGATCCTGCCCGACGATCACGCGCGCCAGTTGCCGCTTGATCTCGTTGAAAGCGTCGCGAATCTTTTTGCTGGCGGCGAGTTCGTCGCCGGTCAGTTTCGCTGCGGGTTCCACGACGGGGATGTTGGAGGATTCGCTCGCCAATTTGGGGGTGAAAGCCGGTTCACTCATGCGGGTCTCGTTTCGGGGGAAAGAGGCAATCCAGAAAAAACAGTCGGCCAAGCCGGCGCCCCCTGTGGCGCCGGGCCGGTCTGGTTTGGTTAGGCGGGGTTCAATCCTGGCGAGCGGCGCGGCGTAAGCCCGCCGGTTCCTGGAAACCACCGGCGGGCTTACGCCGCGCCGCTCGCCTGGAGAGTTCTCATCTTTGATAGAGGGGCAGCGTGCCCTTGTCCAGTTGCATGATGGTCAGGTAAATCGAGGTCGAGTACACCGGCCCGACGCTGAAGCCGCCGCCGCCGGACCAACTCCCGTCGGCGTTCTGCACACGGATGAGCTGATCGAACAGCGAATCGCGGTACTTCGTCCAGGTCACGCGGTCGCCCTCCGGGGTCGGGCCGAACAGTTTTTCCCAGCCGTTGTCAGAGATAATATAGACACATTGCGCCCAGTAATAGTGGGTGTATTCATCGTGGCCGATGCGGATGCCGCCCGGCTGACCGGCGCCGAGTTGTGCCGGGATGGTCTCGCGGCACGCCTTGAGCCACTTCTTGCCGAGTTCGTCCTTGTACTGGCCGGCGTTGAAGAGGCAGGCGACGGCGGCGGCGGTGATGGCGGGCCGCTCCGACTTCGACTGGAAACTGTAGTAGACCTGCCCGCGCGGGCTGGTGCATTCCTTCAGATAGTTGTAGACGTTCTTGATCACCTGGGGCGCCACGGGGATGCCGGCATTTTTCGCGGCTCGGAGCGCCTGCACCTGGGTAATCGTGACCGAACCCTCGTCGCGGTCGCCGCCCTCCGTCTTGGAGGTGTAGTAGAAACCGCCGCGGCTGGACTGCGAGTTGATCGTGTACTTGACCGCTCGCGTTAGCGCCTCCTTCAGTTTCTCGCGCTGCTGAGCGTTCTTCTCGTCGCCGATTACGCAGGCGAGGAACATCAGGCCGAAGCCGTGGCCGTACATGTAGCGAGCCGATTCGTTCGGGTTGTCCGGGTTGCCGATCAGGCCGTCGCGCACGCCGCCCTTCTGACACTTGCTCAGGAGATAGTCAGCGGCCTTGCGGATGTTGTCGGCATACTTGCCCTGGGTGACGGTGCTGCCTTCCATAAGGAAGGCCATGCCGGCGAGTGCAGTCATGGCGATGGGATACTGATTGCCGTTGGCGGCCCAGTAGCCCTCGCGATGTTGCTGCTTGGCAAGCCACTCTAACCCCTTGTTGATAGGCCCCTGATATTTCTCGGGGATCTCGTCGGCCCGGCTCGCAGCCGGGATGGTAACGAGCAGCAA
>DASPXY010001488.1:0-3274 GCA_035637055.1 Gemmataceae bacterium
CCCGGCAGCGCCGGGCAGGACAGCCCGCGGCGTTAGAGTCGTTGCGCGCATGGCCAACCGCCCGCGGCACGCAGCGCCGCAGGTTTGCAGACCGTCGGCCCGGCGGGCCCGGACGGAGGGTCAGCAGGGATGGCACAACGAGAAGGTTGGGGAAGTGTTCACGCTCAGCGCTAGGACAGACCCGTCAGGGCCGCCCCGACCGCCGCGTGGGAAACCGCCACCTTCACCTGGAACGAATGGATTCGGCGAGGGATATACGAGCGGCGAACGATCCTGTCAATACCTCTCCTGTCAGTTTTTCAGCTAACCGTTTGGTGTTGCCGGAAGGTCGGTGTACCCGGCCAGTTGGCCGCGCGGGCTATGGGCAGGCTGTTGCCAAGGCCAGCAATCATTAGGGAGAGCTATTATCCAAAATCGATTTCCGACGGCTTTCCGGTCTCGCGGTCGAAACCTGCCCGCCTCAGTTGCTGATACGGATCCCAGCCTTGTGGAGGCCGCCTGGATTTGCTGTGCCACGGTGCATCTGCCTGGAGCCAACGGTGCCGGAGTTCATCATCTGATCTCGTGCTGTCATGATAACCAAACTCTGTTCCACAGCTCGGACAGATTTCAAATGAGCCTCCCCCTTTCTCGTTTCTCGGTGGCTTGGAGAGGCCATCGAAGCCGCAAACCAAACAGGTATAGGTCAGTTGGTCAGATTTATCATTCATCCAGCTACTCCAAATCATGAGTGCAGGAAGGCGGCCCTCGGACCGGGTGCCCGCGCTGGCCCGGACGCGCAAAGGCCTGCTCCAATCCGTGCCCGGTTGTCCCTGGCATTTCCTGTCCTGCGCCCTGTCAATTAGAGTATGACCAACCGCCCCGCTTGCCGCGCACGTCTCCGCGGGGTAGCCTGCGACCAGGACGATTCGCCTCATGCGCCGCCCTCTCCTTTTGCCGCGGAGGACTCCCATGCGTTGCCTGCTGTGCTGTACCCTCCTCATCGCCGTCGCCGCGCCTCTCCCCGCTCAAGCCCCAGGCGACGAGACGCCGCAGTCACTGCTCGACAAAGCCCGCGCCGTCCTCGCCAAGATCGAAGGCGATGTCGCCGTGCCGGGCCTGAAGGCACCCGTCGAGGTGTTGCGCGATCGCTGGGGCGTGCCGCACATCTACGCGAAGAACGCCGACGATCTCTTTTTCGCCCAGGGCTTCGTCGCCGCCCAGGATCGGCTCTTTCAACTCGACCTGTGGCGCCGCGTCGCCAGCGGCGAGACCGCGGAAATCCTTGGCGAGAAGGCGCTCGAAGGCGACCGCTTCGCCCGCCTGATTCGCTATCGCGGCGACATGAAGGCGGAGTGGAACAGCTACTCACCGGATACGCAACAGATCGCGACGGCCTTCACGAACGGCATCAACGCCTACATCGACCACAGCGGCAAACGCCTCCCCATTGAGTTTCAACTGCTCGGCATCGCCCCGAAGAAGTGGCAGCCGGAGGACTGTCTCGGCCGCATGTCGGGCATCATCATGTCGCGCAACTTCCAGCAGGAGGTCGCCCGCGCTCGCCTGATCGCGATTCTCGGCATTGAGAAGGCGCGACTGGTCGCCCCGGTCGATCCGCCTTTGCCATTCGCCCCGGCGCCAGGGATCGATCTCGCCACGATCGACAACGCGGTGCTGGCAGGCTACAAGGCGGCGAGCAAATCTCTGGTATTCCGGCCATCGGCCAGCAATAACTGGGTGGTCGATGGCACGCTGTCGGCGTCCGGCAAACCGCTGCTGGCGAGCGATCCGCACCGGGCCATCAGCCTGCCGTCGCTGCGTTACCTGGTCCACCTGCACGCTCCCGGCTGGCACGCGATCGGCGCCGGCGAACCGGCGTTGCCTGGCATTGCGCTGGGGCACAACGATCACATCGCCTGGGGCATCACCATCGTCGGCACCGATCAGGCCGACATCTATGTCGAGGAGACGCACGCGCTCGACCCGACGCAGTACAAGGTGGACGGCCGCTGGGAACGGATGAAGCTGGTGCGCGAGCAGGTCCACGTCAAGGGCAAGGCCAAGCCCGTCGAGGTGAGCCTCTATTTCACGCGGCATGGTCCCGTGCTGTATCAGGACGTGGCTCGACGGCGCGCGTACGCCCTGCGCTGGGCCGGCAGCGAACCGGGCGGCGCGGCCTACCTCGGCGGGCTGGCGGTGGCGCGGGCACGCAACAAACAGGAGTTTCTGGAGGCTTTGAAGTCGTGGAAGATCCCGGCGTTGAACTTCGTCTTTGCCGACAAGGACGGCAACATCGGCTGGGTGGCGAATGGGCTGACGCCGCTGCGCAAGAGTCACGACGGCCTGCTTCCGGTTCCGGGCGCCGGCGGCGAGTACGAGTGGCAGGGCTTCCTCGACGTCAAGGATCTGCCGCAGTCGTTCAACCCGAAGAGTCACTTCCTGGCGACGGCGAACCACAACATCCTGCCGCCGGGGTACAAAGGCGAGATTAGCCACGAATGGGCTCCGCCGTATCGCTTTTTGCGCGTCAAGCAACGACTCGAAGGCAAGAAGAAGTTCACCCTGGACGACTTCAAGAGCATCCAGCATGAGGAGACGTCGCTGCCAGGGCAGGCGCTGGCGCGGTTGATCAAGGAGGTGGATCTGCGCAACCCGCAACTCGGCCCGTATGCAAAACTGCTGGCAGGCTGGGACGGTGTGCTCTCGAAGGATTCGCGGGCTGGCCCGCTCTACGCCGTCTGGCTGCAGGAACTGGAGCACGACTTCTGGGGAGCGCATGTGCCGCCGGCCTTGCTCGAGTCGGTGCGCTCGATGGGCGGTCTGCCGGTGATGCTGGCGGCGCTGGAAAAGAGTGACCGGGCCTGGTTCGGCGAGAGCGGCCGTCTTGAGCGCGACCGCCTGCTGCGGACGACGTTCACCTACGCGGTGGAGCGCACCAAAGCGCTATTCGGAGCGGACATGGGGAAATGGCGCTGGGGCGCGCGGCACACGGTCACGTTCCAGCATCCGCTGGATTCGCTGGGACCGGCCTACGCGAAGGCGTTCGACCTCGGACCGATGGAGCGCGGCGGCGACGCGCAAACGCCGAACAACACACGGCACGACGAGAAGTTTCGGCAACTGCACGGCGCCACGTACAGGCACCTGTTCGACCTGGCGGACTGGGATCGCGGTTTGGCGACGAGCGCCCCGGGGCAATCGGGCCAACTCGGCAGCCCGCACTACGGCGATCTGGCGCCGCTGTGGGCACGCGGCGAGTATTTCCCGCTCGCGTTCTCGCGGTCGAAGGTGG
>DASPXY010001489.1:0-2694 GCA_035637055.1 Gemmataceae bacterium
GCCGCCGAACCCGCGGCTGCAGCGGACGCGCATGCGCGCGCCGCTGAGCCGCAAGACGTTAGGCGGACCAGACGCGGATGGGGGTGTGCGCGAGCTTCGGGAAGTGCTGCCTTCGGCGGTGGCATGCTGAGGCGAAGGAGGATTCGATGAAGACGACACTCTGCCTAGCCGTCGCCCTCGTGGCACTGTCGCCGCCGGCCAGGGCCGGCTCCCAGGGGGCCGTTTCCGGCACCGCCACCTCGCCGGACAGGATCCCCATCCGCTATCACGCGGCTGGCAAGGGCGATCCGGCCCTGGTGTTCGTCCACTGCGGGGGCTGCGAGCGGAGCTTCTGGGACGGGCAGGTGGCCCACTTCGCCGCGAAGCACCGCGTGGTCGCGCTCGACCTGGCCGGCCACGGCCAGAGCGGAGCCGGGCGCAAGGACTGGACGATGCCCGCTTTCGGCGAGGACGTGGTGTCGGTGGTCGATGCGCTGGGCTTGAAGCGGGTGGTGCTCATCGGCCACTCCCTTGGCGGGCCCGTGGTCCTGGAGGCCGCGCGCCGTATGCCGGGCCGGGTGGCCGGCCTGGTGTTGGTGGACACGCTGGTGGACTTCGAGCAGAGGCTCGCGGCCGAGGAGATGGAGAAGTTCCTGTCGGCGCTGCAGGCCGACTACCGGGCCACGACCACCGCCTACGTGTCGCGACTCCTTTTCTCGGCGAGCACGCCCGAGCCCGTCAAGGCGCGCGTGCTGGAAACGGTGCTGTCGGTGCCGCAGGAGATTGGCGTGGCCGCCGCCCGCTCCAGCGTGGCCTACGACCCGCTGCCGGCGCTGCGCGAGATCAAGGCCCCCATCTGCGCCATCAACTCCGACCTGTTTCCCACCAACGTGGAGGGCAACCGCAGGTATGTCCCCGGCTACCAGGTGGCCATAATGAAGGGAGTGGGGCACTACCTCATGCTCGAGCAGCCCGAGGCCTTCAACGCGCTCCTGGCGTGGGCCCTGCGCGAGCTGGCCCGGAGTGGCGGAGGGCGGTAAAGCTGCGGGTAGCTGTTGACTTGGTGCAGAGTGTTGGAGCACACCGGATGGAGCCTGGGTTGCTTTCTCAGCCGCAGCCTAACATGCGCGTGCATGAACGGCCGGGGACATCGGTAACAGATTAGTCTGGGGACATAGGTAACACTGTTCGCCGTCTTTGAGTTCTTCCCAGGTGGTCTTCGATCTTTAGAGTCCTTTCGTCGAAGTGGAGTTGACCCGGTTTCGTGGACACCCTCAGACTTGGGGGATAGGAGTTTACGATGCCGAGGAGTCACGCGCCCTACCCGGAGGAGTTTCGGCGACGGATGGTGGAGCTTGTTCGTTCTGGGCGTAACCCGGAGGAGCTAGCGAAGGAGTTTGAGCCGTCGGCGCAGGCGATCAGGAACTGGGTCTGCCAGACGGATCTGGACGAGGGTCGACGCAGCGACGGGTTGACGAGCGACGAGAAGGAGGAACTCGGGCGGCTGCGCCGTGAGAACCGGCGGCTGAAGCTGGAGCAGGAGATTCTGGCAAAAGCCGCGGCCTGGTTTGCTCGGGAGACCGGCTCAGTTCCCGACAAGTCTTCGGGTTCGTGAAGAGCAACCAGGCCGAGTACGCCGTGTCGATGATGTGCCAGGTGCTGGGAGTCTCCCCCAGCGGGTACTACGCATGGGCGGGTCGCGGGCCTTGTGCGCGCAGCCTTGCCGATGCGGCGTTGACGGAACGCATCCGGGGGATCCACGAGGCCTCCAAGGGGACCTATGGAGTTCCGCGGGTTCATTTCGAGCTCGAGGTCGAGGGCGTACGGGTTGGTCGCAAGCGCCTGGCTCGCCTCATGAAGGCGGCGGGGCTACAGGGAGTCAGCCGCCGCAAGGGGATCCGCACGACCGTGCGCTGTCCAGAGGCCTGTCCGGCACCCGATCTGGTCGAGCGTGACTTCACGGCGCCCGGGCCGGACCGGCTCTGGGTGGCCGACATCACGTACATTCCGACGTGGGCGGGGTTCCTCTTTCTCTGGATCGTCCTGGACGCTTGGAGCCGGAAAGTGGTCGGCTGGGCCATGGCAACCCATCTTCGAACCGAACTCGTGCTGGATGCTCTCAACATGGCCCTCTGGCAGCGGCGCCCCGTGCAGGTCGTGCATCATTCGGATCACGGAACCCAGTACACCTCGATCGCCTTCGGAAAACGTTGCCGGGAGGCCGGGGTCCGTCCCTCGATGGGATCCGTGGGCGACTGCTACGACAACGCTCTGTGCGAAAGCTTCTTTGCCACGCTCGAGTGTGAGCTGCTCAACCGCCGTAAGTTCGCCACCCAGGCCGAGGCCCGGATGGCCGTCTTCGAGTTCATCGAGGGCTTCTACAACCCGCACCGCCGGCACTCGTCTCTCGGATATCTCTCGCCCATCAACTACGAAAGGAGGCTGGAAGCTGCACAAACCCAGACCAACGTATGTTGAGGAAGGGCGGGGCTCCGCCCCGCACCCCGCCAGGGGCTACCGCCCCTGGACCCAGGACGAAATCCCAAGCCAATAACCGTCCACCGAAACGGGGTAACTCCAGACGTGCTGGACGGGCAGCAGCACGGAGCGATGGCCGGCGTCTTGGGCCAGACGGGCCCAGTAGTGGGCGGTGCCGCAGGCCTCCATCAGAACGGTGGCGGAAGGCTGCAGAGCCAGGAAGCGGGCGAACTGACC
>DASPXY010001490.1:0-2738 GCA_035637055.1 Gemmataceae bacterium
GGGGCAAAACGACCTCAAGACCAGGGGACGCCTTGGTCCAGGTTCCCGCACGCGCCGACTTCTGGTCGTCCCTGCTGCGCACTCAGACACCCTGGACAAGATACGGACACTTCTCTCACATGAGGCCGTGAACGCCAACCCTATTTCGTACCCGGACAGCCGGAAGAGATTAACCTCGCTACGGTTCAGGTGATGCCCCTGCCGCTCTCGGTTCACGAGCCGAAGGGTGGGCAACACACCGCCGGAAAGGAATCCCTGCCCTGGTGGGCAGTGCCGGCCCAGACCCCTGACGTGATGGCTTCCTCCAACGAGCGCGACATGACGGCGTTTCCTGCGCCGAATCCTGGGGAGCAGGACGACACTGGTGGCCTGTACGGTCCGCGAGTGGAGTTCAAGCGCGTCAAAGCGGATGAGTATGCCGTTCGTTCCGGCGGCGTCTGGCGCCGGGTTCGCCCGCAAATCGGAGTGCTATTGCGGAATCAAGTGCCGACGACTCGCCGTGACGCCGCCCAGTCCCGCCACGAGAGGCGCACGGAGTCGGGCTTGTTCAGCGAGGAGATCCTGTCGGAAAATCAATGCTTCGCCGCGGATCTGTACTTTGCCGACCAACCCCTGGCAAACGAATTCCTGAAGGCGGCGGCGCCCTTGCTGGGGGGTGATCCGGCCGTGTGCAGCTGGCTGCGCATCGGCCGTGGAGGCCGGCCCGTGGTCATCGCGCAGTCTGCCTCGGTCCCATTTGCGGAGGACGAAGAAGGCCCTGCGGATCACCTCACCCTCACGTTGACGAGCGACTTGATCGCCCGGACGCCCTGGCTCACCTTCTTGACAGAGCTGACACTGGCTGACCTCGCTCGCTTGGTCAAGGAGGCCGGTGGTGATCCGCTGAGTACCGCGGGTTTAAGTCTCAGCCGTGAGCGGACCTTCAGTGAAACGAGCGAGGTCTACGGCTTCAATGCCGCCACCGGACTCCCGCGCGCCGCCGCGGTCGCCATCAGGCGGGGGTCCGTTTTTCGCATCGAGCGGCTTGCTTCGAGCACGACGATACTCCAGCCATGGCGAACGGCGCTCCGGCAAGCAGCCCGGAACGGCGGCCTCGGGGAGCGCACGGCTGAGGGCTTCGGGCGCTTCGTCCTCGACCTGGAGTTGCATGAGCCCTTCTACTGGAAGAGTGCGAAAGCTGGAGAAGGGCTCGCGCCTCCTATCCGTGCGGCGGACTGGCGCGAGGAAGTGTTGGTGCGTGTGAACCGGCTGCTCAAGGCCTTCGAGGACACACGCGGCCAGCAACTGAATGACAGAAGCGGCAGACACTGGCCGTCAGTGACGCAATGGCAATGGCTTCGTTCCCAGGCCCGCGTTGCCAGAACGGACGCTGACCTAGCGAAGGTTCTCGCCGACCTGCGCGACCACGCTAAACAGCTATCAGGGGCGGGCTGGGGGAAACTGCCGCAACAACTGGAGGGGACTGTTCAGGAGGCCGGTCAGGTTGCGATGCCATCGTGAATCCCTCGGTCGGTTCTTGCACGTGAGCCGGAGCCTTGCGTATACTCTGTCATCCACCCTGTGGTCGCTTGAGCCGCACGGCGAAGGACGGTGCGCGCCGGAAACAGTTTCGCGTCGCCGCTGTCATTGTGCAGGCGGGCCGTGCGTATGAACAGGTGAAGGCGTCACAATCCCACTCGGCTGGAAGTGGCCCATGCTGCTGCTGAAAGGGTGTTCCCATGCCGAACGATTCCGAAAAGGCTTTCCTGACATTCTCTCTCGGTCCGGTGCAGACCTTCATCGCGGCCGCGCGGACGGTCCGCGATTTGTGGACGGGAAGTTACCTGCTGAGTTGGCTCACCGCCGTGGCGATGCGGCGCGTAATCCGGGAGTGCGGACGCGACGCCATACTTTCCCCCGCTCTCGATGGGAACCGGTTGGTTCTGGCTGTCCTTGGCGAACTTCCCCCGGGCGACGCCCTGAAGGCGCTGACGCCGTGCTCGCCGAACCGCTTTTCCGCTCTTGTGCCGGCCGAGACGGCGAGCCAATTGGCTCGGGATTGCCGGGCGGACTGCCTTGCGGAGTGGCAGCAGGCTGTTGGCGAGAAAGTCCGCGGTGTGATCCGGGACGCGATGAGCAAAGACACGCCTCAATGGGACCGCGATTGGGATCTTCAGCTCGCATCGTTCTTTGACATCCGCACGGTCGTGTTGCCCTTGGCAGACTGTGACGCCCGCCTCCTTAAATGGCTGGGTGTACGGACGCCAGAACTGGGCTGGGACGCAAGGGATCTTGTCGGCGGGATGATGGATGCCGTGAAGTCGGTGCGCCACGTCCCACCCTACGAGCCGAAACCCGACAACGGCTGCTTCCCGCCCAAGTGCAGCCTCCTCGGAAGCTACGAGCAGATGGGGCCGGGCGAATTGCAAGCCTCCGCCAGGTTCTGGCGGGAGTTGCCGGCAAGGTGGGAAGGGTATCGCGGTACGCGCCTGGCCGGCAATGACCGATTCTGCGCCGTCAGCCTGGTCAAGCGGTTCGCCTGGCCAGCCTACTTCGTCGATCGGCTCGGGCTGGACCCGAAGGATTTGCGCTTCTCCGACTCGGCCACTATCGCCGCCAAGTTGTGGCTGGAACCCGACCGGGGAAAGGGGACCGAAGCGCTCAAACCGGACGAGGCCAGGCGGAAACCGGACAACCGGGGGCATGCCTGGAACGGACAGTGGCTGCACTGGGCCAAGCCCAATCAGGACGAGGATGAA
>DASPXY010001491.1:0-2782 GCA_035637055.1 Gemmataceae bacterium
GAGCCTTGCCGCCTGAAGGCGGGACTACGAACCAACAGCGGCGCTCACGGCAGGGGCACGTCGCGCAGCGTGAACGGCACTTGAACGAGCTGACGGCGCCGGCCGTTGAGGACCAAGCGGGCCGGCTCGCCCTGTCCATCCTGCGGCTGGTAGAGCAGTGTCAGGGTGTGAGTCATCATGTTGCCGTTGAAGTTCACGGCGGTGGCCGGGGCAGCAATCATCTTGAACGCCTTGCCCTTGGCGTCGAGCAGCACGGGCATGTTGTTGTCGCCGGTGTCCGGGCCGCCGAACCCGCCCATGACGACGTTCTGGCCGTTGATTTGCACTCGCTGGATGATCCGTACGCCGCCCATTCCGCCGAAGGGGTTGTTCGCATCGCCGGGACGCTCCAGCACGACCTTGACCTGATACTCCCCATTCGCCAGCTTCTCGACCGACTTCACCTCGATGGAGCCGCCGCTCTTGCCCTTGGCGGTCTGCCCGGCGGCTTTGAGGATATTATCGACCTTGATTAGCGGTTCCGATGGCGTCAGGAGTTCGACGGGAATGCTACCGCTGACCTCCTTCAGCGAGCGGGACGGCTTCTCGCCGCGCTTGAGACGGAGGGCCGCGTGCTGCACCATCTCTTGAGAAGGGTACACGTCCCCGAGCATGATTCTGCCGGGGCGGCCGAAGCCTCCGAGGGGAAAGTTCGCGATGGGCTGGCCGTTGTCGGGCTCGATAGCCGCGGTTAGTTGCTGGCCCTGATCGTCAATGGCCTTGTCGATCAGCGGGGCGCCCCCGATCTTGAAGCCCTTCGTGCGCGGCTCGCCGGCGACGTCGAGCACGATCAGCGCTTCGCCTTTTTGGGCCGGTGCGAATCGACCCTGCGGAACCTGGGCGGACGGCAGGGCGCGAATGCGGAACGCTCCGCTATACGCGGTCGGCACGGCCTGCGGTTTGCCGTCGGCCAGGGCGATCTGCGGCGCGGGAGCGCCACCGCCGTTCCAGGCACCGGGCGGCTGGAACCCGGGGATCCCTCCACCCGGGAACGCCCCACCCGGAAGGCCGCCGGGCATCGGGGCGCCCGGAATCGCGCCGGGGAACTGGAACTGAATCTGGTTCGGAACGTCCCTTGGCGGGTCGGGGAGCGTCACGCCCTTGACGGTCTCCTTCTTGCCCTTGCGCAGCACGACCGCATCGACCTTCTCGCCGGTCTTGAACTGGTTGAGCGCCTTGACGAAATTGCCGACCTCGTTGGGGACCGCCTTGCCGCCAAGTTCCAGCAGGATGTCGTTGGCCTTCAGCCCCGCCTTCGCCGCCGCGGAGCCCGGCCGCACCTCGCCCAGCACCAGGCCCTGTCCGCGCGGCAGGTCCAGTTGCTCGACGAGGACGTCGCTCGGCTTGTTGAGACCGGCGCCGAGGCGATTATTGTTCTGGTCCGGCGCGAAGGGGCATGCCTGGCCGAAGCCACCCGGCAGCCCGCCGGGGAAGCCCGGCATCTGGCCCGGAAAACCACCCGGGATCGCGTTGGGCAAGGCGGCCGGCAGCTGCTTGGCCAGATCCTGCACCATTTTGTTGACGTTGACCAGCTGTTTTTGGAGTTCCTTGATCTGCTCGGGAGTTAATCCCGCCGGCAGCATCTTTTCGATATCGGGGAAGGGGAACGCAGGTTGCGCTGGTTTGGGATCCTGCTTGCCCGCCTTCGGGCCGTCTTGCGCTGGCGCCGTGATGAGCGCCAGAGCGAAAAACGCCAGCCCCAACACCGCCAGGGATCGCTTCGAGAAGCTCATGCGTGGTCCTCCGTCGCGAGAGATCGTTCGCGGATTGCTTTCTACCTTCCCAGGTCCGCCACGGTTTCAATACGTCGGCGCTGCACGAGTGGACAGTGGCGCGTTGGCTGGGTGGGACGGCTCTCCCGAGCCGTCCGCGCGGTTGGCGCTCAGGTCCGTCCTTCTGAAATCTCCGGATGGCATAGTAGAGCGACGACTCGATCACTCCGCTTTCTTCCAGCCGGTTGCGCGGGCCGCCATCAATCGCCTTCACCGCGTTGAGGAGGCGCTGGATCCGTAAGATGTCGATCCAGGTATTGGCTCCTCCCCAACCAACGGAAAACTCGATGTCGATCGTTACCAGCACAGACATGGGAACCTCCTGAAATGCAAGCCCCTGAGCGTCACGGTGGCGTTGAGTTGATTCGGTGAGAGCCACTAGGACCAGATCTGCACCAACGGCCTGCTGTGGGACACGAAAGCAGTCGTGACAAGGTGGCCTATGAGATTCCCGGTCACCTTGTCACCAGGGTGTCGCCGACCAGATGCAGGCGTCTTGCCTTCTGCCGACCGTGATCAGCTGCTTGCCGTCCGCGCTGAAGGACAGCCGAATCGGCAGTTCGGGACAGGCGCGCAAGGCCAGCACTTGCTGACCTGTGCTCACGTCCCACAGTTTCACGCTGGGCTCGCAGCTGGCAAGGCCAGGCGCCGGCCGTCGGGGCTGAACACCAGGCAGGTGATGTCCCCTGCGTGGCCTTCCAGCGCGGTAATTTCCTTGCCGGTGCGCACGTCCCAGAGCAGCACCTTCCTGGCGGACGTAGCCGCGGCCAGCACGTTCCCCTCAGGGTGGTAGGCGAGAGCGACAACGATGCCGGCGTGTCCCCGGCAGACGCGGATCTCCTTGCCGGCCTGTATTGGGTACAGGTACACAGGACCAGCGGGATCGGCGAAAGCGATGTGCCGGCCATCCGGGGCAAAGGCCATACTGGTGACCTGCCGAACCGGGCCGCGGAAGGCAGCCACTTCCTTGC
>DASPXY010001492.1:0-2922 GCA_035637055.1 Gemmataceae bacterium
CCGCGCCGTCGCCGTTGATGACATACGCGATCTTCTTGGGCAAATCGCGCTTATCGTCCGCGGCGCGTTCCGCCGTGATGCGCACCCACCACATCCACGGCTCCGGGCCGCTCTTCTTGATGCGCTGCCATTCCTGATCATTGCCGACCGCTTCCGGGCTGGCCTTCATCTGCGTGACGCTGAGCCCCGTGTGCGTCAGGCCGTCGATCGTGAGGTCGCCGACCTCGAACGAGCGGAAACTGTCGCCTTGCTGCTTGACCTTGACGCGCTTACCGTCGCCGGTGAGATCGCCGTTGCCGTTGCGGTCCACGTAGAGCGTGTCGCCGTCCTGCACCAGCCAGACGCGCGTTTTCGCATCGAGGCCAAAGACCAACAGGCAGTATTTCGGCGTTTTGGTTTGATAGGCGGGTTCCCTGGCGATTTTGCGTTCGATCTTCGCCAGGTCCGCCGCCCGAGCCAGCGGCGCCGGCAGCAGCAAGACCGCCGCCAGCAAGATGTGGGTTCTCATCTGCGAATCTCCTTGGGCGAAGACGTGATCGGGAGGACGATGCCAGGAACTTGCGGGCGGCACTCTCCTCCGGTAGCGTGCTCGGTCGCGCGGCGCGGTCGGCGAAGCCGAAAGGGATACCGTTCCTCGAACCGGCCCAAGGCTTCGAGGAAGACGACGCGGTTCGGGTCGCCGGTCACAACGCTTGGGCGGTGGTTGCCCGCTTCCGTGGGTGGTAGACGAACCCATCGGCCACAATTCGCGGCTAGCCGTCCCATCGTCCAAACCTACTCGTTGTCGGCCCGGTACGCCAGCAAAAAGATGAGCTGACAGAATGGGTTTTTTCGGGGTCCGGTGCGAACACCGGGGTTGTTGAGTCTTCCCCTGGGGCCTTCGGCAGCCTCGTCCCCTTGCTCGAAAACCGTCCAGGTCAGATCAAGTACCCGCAGCTGCGAATGGAGCGGCGATGCAGTCAGGGCACGAAGCCCTTCCAGGCCGCATTGGTTGTCGGCCAAGTCGAGTGCGGAAAGCGAGCGCAAAGAGGAGGACGCCAGCGCGACCAGAGCGTCCGGCCCCAAGTCGTTCCGGTCCAGAAAGAGCGTGCGAAGTTTGCCGAGATGCGGGGAACCTGCCAGGGCCTGAATGCCGTCGTAAAACTCGGTGAACCAGAGGTCGAGAAACGTGAGTCCGGAAAGGTTCGCCGAGTTGGCCAGCGCAGCGACCCCTACGGAGCGGAGCGGGTTGTGCGCCAGGGAGCGAAACTCAAGATTCCGTAAGTGCGGTGATGTCGCCAGTGCGCGTGCCCCTTCCGAGCCAATGTCGTTGCCGGTCAACTGGAGGACACGTAGGCCCGCGAAGGGGGCCGCGTTTGCAACCGCCGTAACATCGGCATCGCTGAAATGCTCGTCGGCATCAGTCACGGCAAGCCGGGAGAGGCTGGCAAGGGACGGCGCGGCTACTGCGTTTTCTGACCGTGGTGGCTCGCTTTCAGAACCGGCTCGGAGACGATCTTGCACTTCTCATAGCCATACTTGAGGCGTCATGTCAGACCTCTGCAGGCAGCTGTTCGGTCGTCAGGAGAGGCCAGAAGGTGTCCGCCTGCTCATCACTTGTTCAGAGCCCTAGCGCTGCGAACAATCTCACCCGCGTTGTTACCCCGCCACTGCCCATTGAGCAAGCAGCCGATGGCAACGATTTCAGATGCTGTCCTGTCGAGACCCTTTTCCTTGCAGGAGTCGGCGGGCGGTTCGTGGACTGGTAGAATAGTGATCAGATCCCGAGGGCGTGCAGGCCCTGCCATAACCGGGAGGCGACAGACTTATCGCCGACCGATGCGTCTCTTCGGGGGAGTTGAAGGCTTGGGTGCGGCCCGCGGCGAACTGCGCGGCGGCTATTGCGTCGCCGGGTGCAGGAACCGACGCCACCAACGAGCAGGCCGACCTCGACGGAGTGGGGGGAGCAGAGCCAGACCCGTTGCCGCCCCAGTCCGACCCGCTCGCTGGCCGCTACCATCCGATGGGTCTCATGAATCCAGCTGGCAGCATCCACAGGAGGGCAGCCCGTGGCCGCGACCACTCACCAGGGAACGACTTTCGCAGTCGATGATGTCTTGATCGGCACTGAAAAACTGCCCACGGAGCGCTTGAAGGAATCGGTCGAGAAACTGCTCGGCACGCCCGTCGAGGCGTGCAACAACTACACCGTGGCCGTCGTCGAGCAGCCGGGCTTCCATTCCCTGGTCGCGGCCGCGGACCTGGCCTACCAGGGACACTTCCCACTGGTGCTGACGCCCGACGCGGTCTGGCTGACCATCGCCCAGGGCTTTGCCCGGCACGTCGCCAACCACGCCGAGGAACTGCGTTCCCAACTTGTGCCGCACGAGGGCAAGGCGACCCTGACGGTGCAGCGGGACGACTTCGTCCGCGGTTCGCCGGAGAATCCCTGGGCCGAGGTCTGGCCCGCCTTCTGCAACCAACTCCGCGAGCACCTCGGTGCCGAGACACAGGGCTTGGTCGTCTGCGACTTCAGCACAACCGGGGCCATCGAGCGGGCAGCGTCCGAGGTGGTGCTGATGGACGCCGTCCAGAGCTACTTCGAGTACAGTTTCGTGAGCCTGTGCGGCATCCCAGCCGTGGCGCTGGAGGGGACCGTCGAGGACTGGGAAAAGGTGCGCGAGCGAGTAGGCCGGCTCGGGCGATACGGCCTGCGGTGGTGGACGGACAGAGTCGAGTCGATTCTCGACGAGTACGTCAAGGCAGCGAAGGGCTCGCCAACGCCGTCGTTCTGGCGCCAGAACGACAAGGGCAACGCCCCATGAACGAAGCGGATATTGAAATCCTCCATTTCTATGGTGGCAGAGGGGTGCCAGGAGCCTTTCGTGTCCTTCACCAACCGACGGGAATCTCTGCCGCACCGACGCGGACATCCTGGAACAC
>DASPXY010001493.1:0-2972 GCA_035637055.1 Gemmataceae bacterium
AGGGGAGCTTCCAGGCGCTTGCGCGTGTCGGCGTCGGCCCCGGCGAGCCCCTCTTGCGGCATCACCAGCACGCCCGAGCCCACCAGTCCCGCCAACCCGTCCAGGAGGGCCGCTCGGTCTCGGGTTCCGTCCAGCAGACGCAGCACTTGGCCGCAGAACTCGTTGAGCTGTCCCAGTTCGTGCCGCAGATTCGTCACGGAGCTCTCCCCGGCCTCTGCCTGCGCCCGCGCCACGCGGCTGGCCAATGGCCGGACCGGCACCTGCGTCGTGAAGCACGGCGGTTGGGAGTGGATCTCGACCAGGTCCGACACGTAGCACTCCAGCAGCGACTTGCCCAGGTAGAACGAGTCCTCTTTGAGGCGCTCCGCCGTGAGGATCGGTTCCTGGCCGAGGCGCGCGTACGCCGCCGGCACCAGGCGTGGGAATGGCAGCGTCCCTGGCCATGCCTTCGCCAGCGCGACCAGGGCTCCCTTCATCAACGGGTGCTGGGTCGTCAGCGTCAGCTGACTGGCGGGGCGCTGGAAGGTCAGTGGCTGGTAAGAGCGCAGGTCGGCCTTGGGGTCGGTCGGCACCAGCCCGGAGCCGAAGTGGAACGACCCGAGGGCATCGGGTTTCAGTTCGCGGTTCACCGGCAGGCCCTCGTGGCACAACAGCGTCTGGCGGAACATGCGGTTGCGGACGAAGTCGATATACTGCTCCATTTGCACCAGGTCTGCGGCGACGCGCTCCACCGTGGCGGCGACCGCAGGCGGCAGGTGCCCCGTCCACATGCTCGACATCTCCGCCTCGCCCAGATACTGCAGGCCCTTGGCCGCTGCGCGCCGCGCGAACTGGAAGAAGTAGCTCGGGCTGTTACAGTCCTCGAGGTGTTCGTGAAACAGGTAGGCGTCGCTATGACCGCGGAGGATGTTCAACTCGGAGTTGAGCAGCATGCCAAAGGCTTGCTCCTGGGAGGCGTTCTGAGCCAGGAAGTCGAGCAGGTTCCGCGCCTGCTGAATGCGCGTCTGCGAGTCGGAGAAGCGGTCGGTGTGATAGCTCATCATCTCGCGGATCATGCCGCGCATATGCCAGCCGGGGTAGGTATTGTAACTGATGTACGCGACCCCCTGCGGGCTCAGGTTGCGCTTGGCGATGTCCAGGATCTTGTCCTGCGCCGGATCGGGAACCCAGGAGTAGATGCCGTGGCAGATGATGTAATCGAACATCCCCAGGCGATCGTCCACTTCCAGGATGTTCATTGCCTTCAACTCGACGTTGCTCAAGCCGGCGCGCCTGGCGAACTGCTGGCCGAGATCGACTTGGCTGGCGGCCAGATCAATGCCGACGAACTGGCTCTGAGGCAGTTGTTCGGCCATGGGAATGAGGTTGCCGCCCGAGGCCGCGCCGATCTCCAGGACGCGGCAGCGGTCGATTCCTGGGGGCTGCAAGCCGAACAGCCGAGCGATGGTCGCCAGGCGGTCAGGGTGGGTCTGCCGGAAGGGGTAACTCGGATAGGGGACGGTGTCGTAGCTGAAAGCGCGGGTTTCGGAATCGGCCACGGTCAACACTCCTTGAGTGGAACCAACCGGGCGACTGCGCAATGTTGGATAGTCTACCCCAGCGGACCGAGGGGGGCAAGACTTGGCCACGGGGTCTCAGTCGATGAGGTGCTTCTCACCCTCAAGGGAACGGGTGTTTACTCCACCTCATTCCGTTTGCAAGCCGCTGTCAGCATTTGGGGCTTCCCCGTAGCCTGGCGAAGGGCTGGGGCGGCGACTGGCTTGGAGGGCGACACGAGGCGTAGGCGGGCTTCAAACGGCGAATGCCGGCACCGCTGCCATGCGCGAAAACCACTCCTGTTCTGGAGAGCGCCCCCACCACCCCGGGGTGGTGGGGGGAAACGGACGACTTGAGCGATGGTCAGCTGATGGTGACATCGAAGGTGCCGAGGTTGATCGTGTCCCTGCCCTGGGTAACGACCAGGGTCACGTCGAAGCTGGCGCTGACGAAGGTCGCCGTCCACTGCGGGTTCGGCAGCGCCACCGTCCCCCCGACAATGGGTACGGAGATCGAGAAGTTGTAGGTTCCGTTCTGGATGGCGGACTTGCTGATGGTCACGTCGGTAAAGCCGTTCACCTTCTTGGTGATGCCGGGCGCCTCGTGGCCGGCGGGGTTTCTCACATCGAAGTTCACCTCTCCCGCCACGGTAACGGCGATGTTGAAGTCCTTATTCCCCAGTCCCGCCAGTTTCCCTGCGACGGTCAGAGTGTCCGTGCTGGCATTGAAAGTGATGGTGGGCTCGCCGACGAGGTGGACGTTCGAGAGCGCGGTCCGGTCCTCCAGCACTTCCAACCGTGGCCGCTGGGCGGTCGGGCGCTTCGCGGGCATGGCCTTTCGGCGAGGGGCGAGGGCGCTCAGACACGATTTGAACCATTGCGACACCATAGCAAGGCCCTCGAAAAGGTGACGGTCTGCCGACAAGTCGTCCAACAGGATTCCTCGCGTGCAGACCAGACTTGAGAGATCCGACGACAAGGAAGCAAAAACCGTTCCATGCTTTGTAGAAAACCGCTCCCCCCTGCACGCTGCACGGTGCCACACGCCTCCTGTACGGCCCGTGGCGCCAGCGGCTTGCCTCTGCCGTCCGCGCTCGCCAGACGCTGCCCTGGACGCGGCGCCGAGTGGTCGCGAAGATGACGGCGTGCGTGAGTGTTCCTGGCGGTGCGCCGAGTTCTCCTGGCCGTGCTGTGCCGCACCGTGGTCGGGATCCTCATCGCCGAGGTGCTGGGCAATGTCGGCAGCTGGAAGTCCTGCAAGATCGAAGGCCGCCCGGGACATTCCGGGCGGCCCTCATGGCTCTGGGGCGTCTACAGCGTGACCTGGGAGGAGGAAGGCTCTCGGGCCCTTGCGGATGACAAGGTGACAGGGTGACACGGTGACCAGGTGACCGGCGTAACTCCCTTTCACCTGGTCACCTGGTCACCTGGTCACCG
>DASPXY010001494.1:0-8179 GCA_035637055.1 Gemmataceae bacterium
GTCGTTTGCCACAATGTCAACTACTTGCTCGGGGCGTACCTTCGCCAGCGCCGCAAGGGTCGCGTTTGCGCGAACGATACGGGTCTAGTGCTCCAGCGGAACCCCGACACCGTGCGCGGCCCCGACGTGTTCCTCTACAGCCAGTCCCAGCCTTACGACCAACTCCAGAGCAAGTACAGTGAGGAAGTGCCGCAACTCGCCGTCGAGGTCTTGTCTCCCAACGATAACTGGGGCAAAGTGCTGCGCCGGGTGACCGAATTCCTCCAGTGCGGCGTCGCGGTCGTCTGGGTCATTGATCCGGAGAACCGGACCGCGACCGTGCTCCTTCCGAACCAGCTGCCGCAAGTCTTGGAGGAGAACGACGAAATCACGGCCGCCCCGGCCTTCCCCGATCTGCGCTTCCGAGTCGCGGAACTGTTCTTTGTGCCGGCGACTTGATCCTATTCCCGGAAAGGGGCGCGGAGAAGGGGATATTTATCATTATTGCGGTCCACAACAGGCGCAAAGGGCCGCAGCGATTTGTTCCATCGTGGTTGCCCTTATCGCAACTGCGCGGCGACCGCCTCTTCCTTCAATCCCAGTTCGCGCAGGTAGCGGTCGATACGTTCACGCTCTGCGGGACCGAAGCGCTGGAACGGCTCGGCGACGAAGTCCTCACAGATGCCCAGGCAGGCGAGGGCACACTTCAGGCCCTTGACGAACGCCGACCAGTACGGCCCGGCGGAGTAGATCGTCATCGAGATGCCCAGGACACGAGCGTGCAGTTCGCGCACCCGGGCCAGATCTCCGCAGAGAGCCGCCTCGTAGAGATCGACATACAGGCGCGGCGCCAGATTGGCCCCACCGCAGACACCGCCGTGCGCCCCGGCCAGCACCGCGTCGGGCAGCAGTTCCTCCGGCCCGATCAGTAGCGAAAAATCGGGGCGAGCCGCGATCATCTGGCGCACCTTGTGGAAGTAGACCATCTGCCCCGAACTGTCCTTGAGACCAACGATATTCGGGATGTGAAGAGTGCGCTGGATCGTCTCCAACTCGAAGCTGATCTTGGTGTGGCTCGGCATGTTGTAGAGGAACAGCGGCAGCGGCACCTCGGCGGCGATGTGCTCGACGTACTCGACCAGTTCCGGCTGTCCGGCGGGGAAGTAGTAGGGCGGCGCCACCACCACCGCCGCGGCCCCGTTGTCGGCGGCGTGCTCCGCCATCTCGACCGACTCCGTGAACGACGTATCGGTGATGCCGACCAGCACCGGCACCCGACCGGCGACCTGAGCGCAGGCGCGCTCGACCAACTCGCAACGCAGGCGGTGACTCAGGCCGGGCGCCTCGCCCGTCGTGCCGAGGACGAACAGGCCGTGAACGCCGCCGCCCAGGACGTGCTCAATGAGGCGTCCCAGACCGGCGTGGTCGAGGCGGTCACGGTCGAGCAGCGGAGTCGCCAGCGGCGGAATGACGCCGCGCAATGGGCGCGGCAAAGAGACTTTACTCATCGCGGATATCTCTCAAAAGGTGCGTGGGTGTCAGGGTGTTGGCCAGGCCCCGCCCGGCATGGCGCGCAGCGACAACTTCGCCGGATCGACGACCACGTGCCGCACGCGGCGGCGCTGCCAGGTGTAGGTGATATGGACCAGGCCATCGGAGGTCTGGATCACCGCGGGGTAGGAATACTCGCCCGGCTGATCCTCCAGCACGAGGGCGGCCTGCCAGTCCTTACCATCCCTGGAGACGGCGACATTGAGCGGACTGCGGCCCTTCGGCGTGTGGTTGTAGACGAGCAGGTGGCGGCCGTCGGTGAGCGTCACGGCGGCGATGCCGGAGTTGGGGTTCGGCAGCGTCGTCGCGGCCAACTTGCTCCAGGTTTTGCCGTCGTCGGTGGACCACGTCTCGGCGATGACCTTCTGCCGGGTGCGGCAGAGCGCTTGCAATTTGCCGCCTGGGTGCGTGAGGATCGTCGGCTGAATGGCGCCGAAGTCCTTGCCGTCGTGGATCGGCCCGATCTTTTCCCACTTCGTCGCTCCGGAATCGCTGCGCTCGAAGTGCAGGCGCCAGCCGTTGTCCTCCGTGCTGCTGGGATGGAGGATGCTGCCATCGGGCAGCGGGATCGGGTTGTTCTTCGTCGAGCCGACGAAGCCATCGGGCAGACGGCGCGGCTTCGACCAGGTTTTGCCGCCGTCGTCAGAGGTCAGCAGCAGGCTCCACCAGGTGCGCGGGTTCGGCCCGACCTTGTAGAAGAGTTGCAGCGGCCCACGTTTCGGCTGGAACAGGATCGGGTTCCAGCACGGCTCGCGCTTGCCGCCGTCCTGCACGCCGTTGGCGACCTCGACGGGTGCGCTCCACGCCTTGCCGTCGTGGCGGGCGACCCAGATGCCGACGTCGGCGTCGCGCTCGCGCGTGCCGCCGAACCAGGCCGCGACCAGCGCCCCCCTCGACTCGGCGACGGTCGAGGCATGGCACTGCGGAAATGGCGCCTTTTCGTAGATGAATTCTACCTTGAGCAGTCCCGGTTGTTCACGAGGGCGGTTCTCCGGGGCTTGCGCCAGACCAACGACGCCAGGTAACGCTGACAGGACCACTGCCAGCGCGAGCGTGCGGCTTGCGGTGCGCATGATGATCGGGCCTCCGAATAGTAGTCGGTCGGTCTTCCCCCATAATAGCGTTCCGTGCCGCAGCGGACACGACTTTGTCGGCCCGAAGCGACAAAACCGCCGGATTGCTGTGCATGTGGAGTGTTTGCACGGAAAAGAAGGGTGTAGAATGAAAGCAGAGCAGACCCTTCCGTGGGTCAGGAACGCCTGGCCTCGCTTTGGAGAGCGTCATGTTAGCGGTCAAGATTAAACCGGACAAATATGGGGAGGCGATTGCCCTGTTGCTGCGCATGGGTGGAGGCTTTCAGACTCGCTTTGAGCGGACGTTAATCGTGAACCGGGAACAGCGGCAGGCCCTCGAAGAGGCAGGCGTCGTGGCGACCAACGGCACCAGTCAGGAGACGGGGAAGGGCCGTGGCGAAAAGCCAAAGTAAGCTGGAACAGTTTCAGGCAGGCCTGGCGGCTCTGGAGCAGGCGGTTCCCGAAGACCTTCATTTACCTTCTCTTGCAAAGAACCGAATGGAGGGCTTCGCGGCTCTCTTCACGGTGGTCTTGCCGCTGTTAGATGCTCAGGGCCAACCCGTATTCACCGAACAACTTCTTCAGGCACTGTTTTCCGTCCTCGACAACCGTTTCGGCGGTTGCCTGGTTCCCTCGGCAAGCTCTCACCCGCCTTATTGGGGCCTCTGGCACCCACCGGGCGACCAGGCCGCGGAAGCAGAAAAGGACTACGTGACGACTATTCAAATCTTCGCCAACCCCATCGAGCCGACCAACCAGTTCTTCACCCGCCTCAAGCAACTCCTGAAAACCGGTGGGAACATAGACCAAGAAGAGATTTTGATTTCGCGAGTGGACTGCCGGCTGATCTGAGTCTCGAAGCGAGGCGAGCCAGATCCTCATCGTGCCCCGCCCCGTGTACGCCTGTGCCTCTCTCAAAACGAAGCGAGCCTGCGGCAAGCGTCTCAGCGCTCGCCGCAGGCTCGTAGTGGGCCAACTCAATTCGTGCGGATGGGCGCTTACTTCGCCGCGGTCAGGTCGGCGGTCAGTTTGGCGAGCGCCTCGTGCGTCAGCGCGAACTGGACCTGCTCGCGCTTGCCGGCGGTGTGCGTTGCCTGGAACCGGCGAATCACCGCCTCATTCGTGCCGCGCAGCTGCACCTCGTAATAGAACACGTTGCCGCTGCGCTGCGCGGGGCTGGCGCTGCGCAACAGACCCTCGTTGCGCTCGGCGTCGATCTCGTGGACCTTGAGCGGTTCGAGCAAACCGGTGACGCGCCCCGCGATACGGTCGGCCCAGGTACGGAGCGTTTCGCCGCGCGGAACGGATCCGGTGCGGCGCATCGCTGCCTCCCAGACGAGGCACCCCAGCACGTCGCAGCGGTCGGCAGTGACCGCGACCGTCCAGCCGGCGGCGTCGTCAGGCACGGTCAGGGTGTGGCGCCCGGCGGGCGGGTGCCACTCACTTAGTTTTCGCAGCAGGATTTCGTCTAGGGTCATCGGCGTCTCCAAGGGTTCTGAGGGAATGTTCCGAACCGTCGTAGGACATCATGCTGGGTTTCTCATCCACGACGGTCTGTAAGTGAACGGGCCGGCCCCAGATGAACTGGACGTTCGCCAGGGTATCGGCCGCCCGGTCGAGGCGAAGGTCGATGCCGTTGTGCTCGTGTCGCAGCAGCAGTTCGCCGCGATTGCGGTAGTTGCCGTCCACGACGTAAATCCACGGCCGACCATGGTTCGTCAGGCTGAACAACAGACGTTGCTTGATCTTCTCGAATTCGCGCGATTCGATCACGTACTGCCCGGCCTGGTCGTTATAGTTGAACGCGAACATCTTGTGCTGGGCGCAGAACTCCGGGGTGAGGAAGGTATCGATAAAGGTAATATCGTTGTGGACGCGGCGCACCTCGAAGATTTTCTTGCGGCCCAGGCCGAGCTTCTTGTCCCAGTTGCGCCGCTCGTCCAGGTTGTCGCAGTCGTCGTACTCCTTGCCGAACTTGCCGGTGTTCCAGCGGTGCTCGATATCGCGCAGGAGTTCGATGCCCAGTTTATAGGGGTTGATCCGGCCGCGCTGGGTGGCCATGGTGCCGGAGTGGTGGTCGGCGTAATCGACGCACTCCCACGGCTCCAGGGCGCGCTCGGTCATGATGGTCGAGTGCCAGTAGCTATTGTGGTTGATGAAGCCCTGGGCGGCATAGTGGTGCGTCTCTTCGACGGAGATGTCGTAGACGTCGGCGCGGCGGCGCTCAAGGGTAACGACTTCATCGTCCCACGTCTCGTCCTTGAACCAGCGGTGACCGCCGACGTAGCGGCGGAGCGCTTCCTGTTTCCGCTTCAGGCCAAAGCCGATCTCCTGCTCGAAGACGGCGGCGGAGTGGCCCGTGGTTTCCAGGTGCCAGCAGCCATCCTTCCCGAGACGGCGACGGGAGAGGATCCCGAAGTTCAGGAGGAGCAATTGAACCGTCTTCACCAGAGAATCGCTCGTGGTGGAGAGGATCACTCCTTGCGTGCCCGCGTAACCGTCGGCGTCGTAGTAGGCACGCAGGAACGAAGCGACGACCGACTTCGGCGAACGCAGGATCGTCTCGGGGATTTCTTTCACTCGGGCGGCAAACCCGCTCTTGAGTCCGAGCGACTTGAGGAAATCCGCCAATTCTTGCGACGAGAACTTGATGCGCCAGCGCCCCGCATCCCATTGCTTACGCGGTTCGATCCCAAACACCTCCCGGACCAGCCCGACGAAGCGATCCGCCTGGTCTTCATCGCCAGTCGTCAGGCCGATGGTCCGCTTGACATCGCTGATGTGGCCGTCCCCGACGAGATAGCCAAGGATCGCCGCGAGGTTCTCGTCAAGCCTGGCGGGCACAGTGAGCGGGCGGCGCTTGTTGTGCATCGCGGTCAGGGTCGTCCGGTCGGCTTCGTACTGCGCGACCAGCGGCGCAAGCCCTTCGGTGTGCCGCCCGCGCACACCGCGACGGAAGCGGATCACCGTTTCGATGTCCACCTGTGCCTGCTCTGCGATGGCTGCCAACGTAAGCCGGCGCCGCGACTCCCAGCGAAGCGGGACATACTCTGTGGCCCAAAGGTCGCGACCACCGCCGATGAGAATTCGGTCCCCGAGTTGGAGTTCGTCCAGCCGGCGCCAACTGCCATCCGGCAGCAAAAGCCGATGCGTCACCGACCCTTCCAATTCCAGTCCGCGGCGTGTCCGCAGGAAGATCGTTTCACGGTCTGTAAACTTCGCCCAGTCGTAGACAGCGCGGCTCGTGTCGCCGTCGCTCACGCGAATCCGCATCTTTTGATCGACGACATCTCCGAGACGCAAACACCCCTTATCGGTGAATAAGAGAGTATTGCGATCCGCACAGGCCCAACCTTCGTTGATTACCTTCGTCTGCCCCTGAGGTGCGAAATAATACGCCTCATCGCGAACGATCGACAGGATGTCGCGCTGCCAGCCCTTCAGCGGGGCGTGCTCGATCAGGAACAGGAGCACGTCCTTCTCCGGGCGCTCCGGGAAGTTGCGTGCCGTCTGCTCCTTCAGCTTCCGCCGTTCGTCCTCCTCCGCCTTCAGCGCCTTCTGCGGATTGATGTACGTGTCCATGTAGTCTTTGCTCTTGAAGCGTGTCAGCTTCATCGCCTCTTCTTCTTCCTCCTTGAAGTCGTAGCGTGATACGTCCTCGCGCCGGCGGATGGCGGTCGAGTGAATATCGATCAGGTCGTCGATGGACATGCAGCGGTCGATGAACGCTTCGACCTCGTCCTCGCCGTGCTTCTCGGCGTAGCGACGGATACGAACGCCGTGGTTCGCCATCTCGTCCATCATCTTGCGGTTGGTGTGCGCGAAGTAGGCGTTGTTCTTGAAAAAATCGCAGTGGCCGTAGACGTGCGCCATCACCAATTTCTGGTCCACCGTGTGGTTACAGCGCATCAGGTAGGCGTAGCACGGGTCGTTGTTGATGACCATCTCATAGATCTTCGACAACCCGTAGTCGTAGCCCTTGTGCAGTTCCTCGAACTGCATGCCGAACGACCAGTGCGGATAGCGCGTCGGGAAGCCGCCGTAGGACGCCACCTCGTTCAGATCCTCGGCGTCGAGCACCTCGAAGATCGTCTCGTAAAAATCCAGGCCGTACTTGCGCGCGTGGGCCTCGATCTCCTCTTTCAGGGCTCGCAGGTCGGGCGGCAATCGGGTGTCGTACGGAATGCCCATAGGTAGCTCTCAGGGGTCAGCGTCCGGTGCCCAGAAACTCCTTGATCGACCCGAGAATCGCCTCGCGGTCGGGGATGCGGCTGGCGACCACGTTCTTGCGTTCGCCGAGCAACTCGTGGATGTACTCGAAGAACTCGCCGCTGCCGTAGGGGCTCTCCACTTGCCCGTAACCGAACAGGTTCAGCCGCGGCAGCAATTTCTCCGTCAAGATCTCGATGCAGTGCGGGATGTCGTCGCCCCAGTTGTCGCCGTCGGAGAAGTGGAAGGCGTAAATGTTCCACTGATCCGGCGGATACTTTGCGGTGATGACCTTGTCGGCCAGAGAGTAGGCCGAACTGATCTTCGTGCCGCCCGACTCGCGCGTGTGGTAGAACGTGTGCTCATCCACCAGATGAGCCACCGCATCATGCACAATGTAGACGTTCTCGATGCCCTGGTAGTGCGCCTTGAGCCAGGTATCGATCCAGAATGCCTCGATGCGCACGATCTCCTTCTGCTCGTCGGTCATCGAGCCGGATACGTCCATCATGTAGATGATGCACGCGACGCTCTCGGGCTTGTGAACTTCCTTCCAGCTGCGGTACTGCTTATCCGCACGAATCGGCAGGACAATCGGCTGTTCGGGGTTGTAAGTGCCGCTGGAAATCTGCCGCTTGAGGGCGCGCTTGAAAGTACGCTTGAAGTGTCGCAGCGATTCGGGGCCTGCCTGACGAATGCCGGTGTACTTGTCCTTGGTGGTGACGATGTTCTTCTTGCCGCGCGGTTCGATCCGCGGCAGGGCCAGTTCCTCGCCCAGAATCTCCGCGAGTTCCTCCAGCGACAGTTCCACTTCGAGGATGTGGCCGCCCGGCTGATCGCCGGCGCCGCCCTCGTCGCTCTGCGGTGCCGTCAGGGGGTCGCCCGGCTCGCCCTCGCCCTGGCCGACGCCGCCGGAGCCTTTCTGACCGTAGCGGAACTGCGGCAGGTCGATCTGCGGCAGGGGGATGCTGACGAGATCCTTGCCCTTCTTGCCGATCAACTCGCCGCGGCTGATGTATTTTCCCAGGTTTGTCTTCACCTTGCCCCGGACGATCTTCCGGAAGCGCTGGTGATCGCGTTCAATCTTCTGCCCCACGGCCGTCTCCCGTCGAAAAGGAAAAAGGAAAAAGGAAAAAGGAAAAAGGGAGAGCGTCCTATCCAGAGCGCCCAAGCCGGGCATCATTTTGTTCACTGCGCCATTATACAGGCAAAAACGGCGCCGCAGGCAGCACTTTCTCTTACTTTGTCCTTTGTCCTTTTTCCTTTTGCCTTGTCCCTTTGCTACTTCTTCGCGTGGCCACGGGCGAAAATGCTCGCCACGAAGCTGAGCACGTCCGTCGAGCACACGTCGCAGTACCCATAATTGC
>DASPXY010001495.1:0-6307 GCA_035637055.1 Gemmataceae bacterium
ATCAGACAAAGTTGATCGAGATAGTAGGTGTCGTCGGAAGCATGAGTATGAGCCATCGCTATTGTCTCCTTCCCGCAGGAACGGGGTTCGCCGGCAAGTTAACGCTGTGTCCCCACCGCTTGCGTCGTGACGCCTCTTCGGCTTGGTCCGAAGATGTCGTTCCCGAAAACATAGAGGAAGAGGGTGTAAAGCAGCACCTGGACCACCACTGCCCCGAAAATCGTCAGGATCAGGCGGCGACGGAAGACGCGCGTGTACATCATTACGAGCTTGATGTCGAGCATCGGCCCGAGTACCAGGAACGACATGATCGAGGCGTCCGGCCACAGGCTAATGGGTTGGAAATTGGCCCCCACGAAGGCGTCGGCTTCGCTGCACAGGCAGAAGACGAACGCGAAGAACATCATGATCGGAATGGCGAGGACGGGGGCTTCTTTCAAGACCCCTTCCAGACCCAGAGACGGCACGGCAAGCCGGGCGAACGAGGCGATGAGTGCGCCCAGGACCAGGAACGCCATGATGTCCACGAAGTCGTTCAGGGCGGTCTCGGTGATATTGCCGATGCTCCGCATCGCCGACCGCCGTGGCTTGCCGGCCTCGTCCAGATCGGCGGAGCGGGCGGTGTCCTTCATCACCAGCGGCGAGAGCAGGGCGGCGTTGCCGTGCTTGCGATGCTGCCAGTCCACGATCAGGCTCGTCACGAACGCCACCAGGAAGCCCAGGCCAACGCGCAGCCCGACGGCGATCCACGGATTGCCATAGATGGAATTGTCCGGCGACTTGAACGCCACCCAGGTGCTCGTGATGACCACGACGTTGATGATCGGCCCCGCCAGCACGTAACAGACGCAAACGCTGAGCGGCACCCCCTTGCGGAGCAACCGGCGCATCACCGGGATGATGCCGCATTCGCACATCGGGAAGATGAGGCCGAGCAGGCCGCCGAGGGCGATGGCGCCGATGTGCAGCCAGCGCCGGCGCGGCACGATCCGGGCGATGAACTGCTGCGGCACGAATTCTTCCAGCAGGCCGGCGAGGAGGACGCCCAGGACGATGAACGGCAGGGCCTCGTAGAGGATGCTGGTGAAGTCCTTGGTCAGCGTCTGGATCAACTTATTGGGGTCATCAAACACAGTGGTTCTCCGACGATAATCGCCCACCCCTGGCAGCGAATGCGGGAACAAACAAGCGCTTGTTCGTAGTTCCGCCTTCAGGCGGCAACACGCCTTTCCGCCTGAAGGCGGAACTACAAACAAGACGGCGGTTGTCCATGCACTCGGGACGGGTGGGTACGCCGGTTAGAGGTAGTACGCTGCCCGTCCGCTCTGGGTTCACTCCGGCGGCTTATTCTCGACCGATTGACCCGAGAATGCAAGGCCATCGCCGCCGACCGGAACTGCCCGCTGCCGTCCCCGCCGCTCGTCGCGCCAGCGCCGAACCGCCCGCAGAATCGCCCGAGTCGAGAGGGTGCCGAAAAACAGCAGCACACTGAGCAGCACGATGCTGCCGCTCTGCCCGAGCATCTTCGGCCGCCCATCCGCCCCCTGGTACTGGAGTTCCCAGCTCAGCCAGTGTCCCCCAATTCCGGCCAGCACGCACAGGCCGACCGACCACCAGAACAGCTGCCGCAGATTCCGACTCACCAGAGCGCCGGTTGCCGCCGGTACGATGAGCAGGGCGTTGATGAGCAGCACGCCGACGGACTTCAGGCACAGGTTGACGATCAGCGCCAGCAAGATGATGAACGCGTAGTTGCACAGGCGCACACGGACCCGCCGCGACAGTGCCAGGCTGCGGTTGAAGTTGACGATCACCAGATCGTTGTACAGCCAGGCCAGCACTGCCAGGGTGACGACGACCAGTACGAACAGGACGATCAGGTCGTGTCCGCGGACGAAAACGAGATCGCCGAAAAGAAAGTCCTCCGGCGGATAGTATTTGTGCGCCTCGCCGATCTTGAGGAAGATCGCCCCCAGGCCGAGGGAGCCCGCGAAAAAGACGCCGATCACGGTATCGCTGCTCTGCAGGGTGCTCTCGCGCACGAAGGCGATGCCGAGACCGACGGCCACGCCGAACACGATCATGACCAGGGTCACATAGGGGCGTACCTCTTCCTCGCGCGTGGCGCCGCTGACCAGTCCGAGCAGCAGGCCGAGGGCGACGCCGGCGAAGGCGCAATGGGCGAGGGCGTCGCTGAAGAACGCCATGCGGTTCGCGACGACCAGCGAGCCGACGGCGCCGCAGATCAGGCTGACGAGGATAACGGCCAGCAGACCCGCGAGATTGAAGTTCGACGACAGGTAGCTCCCGTCAGGAAACAGGTTGGCGATGTCCAGGATGAGTTTGTCGAGCCAGCTGTTGTTCACGGGACGGCTCCTTTCGGGGGAAAAGGTTCGCTCTGGCGCCGCCGCTCTTTTACCATCATAGGGCGGCCGCTGCCGACTGTCTGTTCCGCCGCGTGGTCAGAGCCCGAGCGCCAGCGAGGGCGTAGCGGATTCCCTCGCTGGCGCTCGGGCTCTGACCACGCGGCGACTCTCGCCCTGACCTCGCCCGAGGATTATCTCGTGGGCCAGTCATCCTCGCTCGCCGAACCAGCGCGGCCAAGCAGGGCGCGGTGGATATTTCTCCTTTACGCCGCTTCGTTATCGCTGATTCTCTACCTCGACCGCATTTGCATTGCGCGCTCCGCCGGCGACATCAGCCGCGAACTGGATCTGGACGACGTTCGCCGCGGCTGGATGTTCACCGCCTTCACGCTTGGGTATCTTCTCTTCGAGGTGCCGAGCGGCGCCTGGGGCGACCGCTACGGTCCCAAGCGCGTCCTGTGCCGCATTGTCATCTGCTGGTCGTTCTTCACCGTCCTGACCGGCTGCGTTTGGGGTTTCACCCTCCACCTCGGCGCCGCGGTGCTCGATGGTTTCTTCCTGCTGTTTCTGGTGCGTTTCCTCTTCGGTGCCGCGGAGGCGGGCGCCTATCCGAACCTGGCGAAGTGTTCGGGCCGCTGGTTCCCGCTGCGCGAGCGCGGGCTGGCGCAGGGCGTGGTGGTGACGGCGGGGCGGATCGGCGGCGGTCTCGCGCCGGCGGCGACCATTGCGGTGACGGCGCTGGTCAACGACTACCTTTGGCCCGGCATGGGCTGGCGCGTCTCGTTCTGGCTATTCGGCTCGTTGGGCGTGATCTGGGTGCTGCTGTTCGCCCGCTGGTTCCGCAATTCGCCCGCGGACCATCCGTCCGTGAATGCTGCTGAGCTGGCCCTGATCCACGCGGACGAAGTTGCCGGACAGGAGAGTCAAGCCCACGGGCCGCGGCCCGTGGGCTTGCGGCCGCCGTGGCGCGTGCTGCTCCTGAGCCGCAATCTGTGGGCGTTCTCGGCGATGGCTTTTTGCAGTACGTTCGTGGCCTACCTGTACTTCACGCGCTTCCCGGAGTACCTGGAGGACCGCCATCACGTGCCGGAACGCGAGTGGGGCTGGGTCGCCGGTCTGCCGCTGACCTGCGGGGCGCTGGGTTGCGTGCTGGGAGGCTTGCTGACCGATTACCTGGTGCGGCGCACGGGCAGCCGTCGCTGGGGACGGCGGACGATGGGCCTGATCGGCAAGGGTGGCGGCGCCGTGCTGCTGCTGGCGGGGGCCAGCGTGGAGCAGCCGGCGCTGGCGGTCGCACTGATCTCGCTGTCGGCGTTCACGAGCGACCTGTCGCTGGCGTCCCACTGGGCGGTCTGCACCGATGCCGGCGGCCGCTTCGTGGCGACGGTCTTCGGCGTGATGAACACAGTGGCGGCGGTGGGAGCGGCGCTCTCGCCGGTGCTGGCCGGCTACATTCTGCAGACGTTGGCGCCGCGCGACGAGGCGACTCGCACTTTCGACCCGGTGGCGCGGGCGTGGGCCTGGGACGTGGTGCTGTATCTGAGTGCGGCGACCCTGGCGGTGGGGGCGCTGTGCTGGTTGCGCATCGACGCCGACGAGTCGATGGTCAGCGAGCGGACCGTTTGACGCCTGTGCCGCGGCAATCCGCCGGACTACACTATCGGACACGTTCTCCTCGCCTCAGAACCTCCAGCAGCATCAGAGGGCCGCCGCCATGACCTTCCTCGTCCACGACCCCCTGTTCCAGCGGCACGACACCGGCCGCCACCCCGAAAATGCCGGCCGTTTGCGCGCCATTGGCGCACGCCTCGAAGTGGCAGGTTTGCTCGCGAAGTGCCAGCGCGGCGACTTCCAGCCGCTCCGCGCCGAGACCGTCGCGCGCGTTCACGCCCCGGAGGTGGTGCAGCGGGCCGAGGAAGTTGCAGAGAGCGGCGGTGGCCATCTCGATGCGGACACGGTGGTCAGCCCCGAATCTTATCGCGTCGCCCTGAGGGCAGCGGGGGCGTGCGTGGCCGCGGTCGATGCGGTTCTGAGGGGCACGGCACCAAACGCCCTCTGCCTGGTACGGCCGCCGGGGCACCACGCCACACCGCAACGGAGCATGGGCTTCTGCCTGTTCAACAACATCGCCCTGGCGGCGCGCCACGCTTGCAACGCCCACAGCCTGACGCGGATCCTGATCGTCGATTGGGATGTCCACCACGGCAACGGCACGCAAGACATCTTCTACGAAGATCCGCAGGTTTTCTTCTTCAGCATCCATCGTTACGGCCACGGCTTCTATCCTGGCACCGGGGCCAGGGACGAAACGGGGCTGGGCAAAGGACTGGGTTCTACCTTCAACGAGCCGATCCGCTACGGCACGCCGGTGAAGGAATTTCACGGACGTTTCCTGCGGGGATTGGAGAGAGCCGCGGACAAGGTCAAGCCGGAACTGGTCCTGATTAGTGCCGGCTTCGATGCTCATCGTGCCGACCCGATCGGCTCGCTCGGCCTGGAAACCGAGGACTTCGCCATCCTGACGCAGCATGTTCTCGACGTGGCGCGGACGCACAGTGCGGGGCGGTTGGTCAGTTGCCTCGAAGGCGGCTACGACCCCGACGCGCTCGCCGAATCGGTGCAGGCGCACCTCTCGGAGTTACTGAAGGAATCGAGGATAGAGGATCGAGGATAGAGGATAGAGGATAGAGGATCGCGGAGACAGGCGGCCCGGTTTTTCGATCTTCGATCCTCGATCCTCGATCCTCTATCCTCGCTGGCGGTTGACGCCGGCGCTGCCCGTTTGCTAGGGTGGGAGGAGAGTTGTTGTTTTGTCGCTGAAGGGACTCCCGTGCCGCGCACCATTCTCGCATTCAATGGCGATCTCGAATCGCGCCTGGCCCTGCACTGGCTCGTTCACGAGCGCGGCTACCAGGTTCTGACGCTATCCATCAATCTCGGCCAGGAGGTCTACCTGGAGCCACTCGGCGAATTGGCCCTGGAACTCGGGGCCACCGCCGCGCAGGTCATTGATGGCCGTGAGGCTTTCCTGCGCGACTTCGCCTTTCCACTGCTGCAGGCCGACGCGGTGTATCAGTCGAGTTGTTTCCTCGGCAGCGCCCTGGCTCGGTATCTGATCGCTCAAGAACTGGTCCGCACCGCTCACGAAGAGGGCTGTCTTAGCGTCGCCCACAGTGCCGCCAGCAAGGGCAACGATCAGGTGCGCATGGAAACCGCCATCGCTGCCCAGGATCCGCAACTGGAAGTCCTCGCCCCGGTACGTCAGTGGAACCTCGTGACCTTGCAGGACAAGCTCAACTATGCACGCCGTCGCCGCCTGCCCATCGAGGAGCCGAAGGCCGAGAACCTCAGTTACGACCGCAACCTCTGGGGCGTGAGCGTTTACCTCAATTCCCTGGGAGACTCGTGGGAGGAGCCGTCGGCGAACCTGTTCACCCTGACCTGCGCTCCAGAGCAAGCGCCGGACCGGGCCGAGATCCTGACCATTGGCTTCGAGGCCGGCGTGCCCAGCAGCCTCAACGGTATCGCGACGGCGCCGCTCCCACTCGTTCGCGAACTGAACCGGCTGGGTGGCGAGCACGGCATCGGCCGCAGCGATGTGATCGAGGATCGCCTGTTCGGCATCAAGAGCCGCGAGTTCTACGAGGCGCCGACGCCGACCATTCTGCTGACGGCCCACCGCGACCTGGAGACGCTGGTTCACAGCCGCGAGATGATCCAGTTACGCGAGGCGCTCGGCCGCCGCTACGCGGAGCTGGTCTACATGGGCATGTGGTTCCACGACCTGCGCCGCTCGCTCCAAGGCTTCTTCCAGGAAACGCAGCGCTACGTCACTGGCGAGGTGCGCTTGAAGCTGTACAAGGGAGCCTGCTCGGTCCTGGGTCGGCGCAGCCCGCACACGCTCTACGATGATCGCCTTGCCAATCAGTCCAATCAAGAAT
>DASPXY010001496.1:0-2450 GCA_035637055.1 Gemmataceae bacterium
CCAGAGGCCTCCTTGGCGGGCGAACAGGGGGTTGTGTCTGTCCATGTTGTCTTCCAGGAGGCCCTTGGTGTCCAGTGCCGAACGCCACAACTACTTACTCAATCATGGGTTGCCCGAGAGCGGGCGCCCGGTTACGCCCAAATGACCTTACCCCCCTTGAGAATCACGGACCAAGACTTCGGCCCGTTTTTTGTGCCGCCGCGGACAGCCTCTGTCCTGCGGGAAATCTGGTCGATGGTAGCCGCAGCCAGGCGACGAATACCTTCATTCGCGTGGAGCTTGTGTTTCTTCAGTGCAGGCAGGGCGTCCTTGGCCTCCGGCCCGATGGCTGACGGGCGTACATCGCCGCAACGTAACGTCGGTCCTGTGAGGGACCACCCTGATCGGAGAGGGCCCCAACGAGGACGGGCACAACCTTCTCCCGCTGCTCCGGATGCCGCAGAACGATATCCGCCAGCAAGAGCCACGGTGCCGCAGCAACTTCCCAGTCCAACTGATCATCCGTGGCAGCCTTCGCGGCACCGATGATAGCGTCCAGAGCTGGCGGTTCCGTTGGTGCAAGATCACCCAAAGCAGCAACCGCTGCCATCGCCGCAACGTTCCCGCGCCCAATGGGTTCGCCTGGCGTGTCGTAGCGCTTCAGGCGGGCAAAGTCCGCGCCTGCGACCTTTTTCAGATGGTGAAGGATCAGCGGGACGGCTGGCCTGGCCTCGTCGCCCATCCGGGCAAGCAACTGGACAGCCCGCGTCTGCTTGGGAACCTGTTTATCCACCAACAGTGTCACGGCATGGGGGTACAGCGACGGGGCGACCTTCTCCAAAGCCTCCAAGGCCTCGGAGCGGATGTCATCCGACGGCTCAGTCGCCATTTCGCACAGGGCGCGGGTGGCGGGCTGCGCCGCCTTGCCCAACTTGGCCAACTCACGCGCCGCCGCTACCCGACCGGGGAGATCCCCACCCTTCAGCTTCTGCGTCAGGGTGGCGATGGGATCCTCAACTGCCTTCTTCCCATCTGACAGTTGCTCCCCACCTTTCTGCGGTTGCTCCCCACCCTTGGCCGGTTGCTGAGCGTTCTTCTTTGTCCCCGCTTGTTCCTTCGGTGTGTCCTTCGCGGCTATCTTGCGGGAGGCATCCTCCTGCGGTGACTTACCGGAGAGCAAGACCACGGCCAACACAACCACGGCCGCGAGTCCGACCGCGCCACCGGCCACGAAGGCGAGCGGGGACCGCCGCCGACCGGGCGACTGACTCGGAGTAAGGGGAACGCCTGTTAGCTGCGGTTGGCCCGGCCGCAGGCCGGTTTGCCCGGCGGTTGGCGTATGTGCGATCAGGGGCGCGAGCACCGTCTTGCTGGCCGGCGGCATGGGGACTTGCAGCCGTTGGCCGCACTTCGGACAATTGGTTTTCCTTCCGCCGCGATCATCCGGAGCGCTAAGGATCGAGTTGCAACGCGGGCAGGCAAACTTGAGCATAGAGGTTTCCTTGATGATTCGGCAGCTGCTCTGGTGCCCAAGCTGTGTTTGGGTAACTCCACGAAGCCGGACGGTGACAGGCACGGAGCGAACTGCTCGGATCAGTACCGCGGCCGGTGGCCTACCTCGACGGGAGAAGGCTAGGGAAGAGCGTCCCCAGGAATAGCCCACCCAGAAAACTAATGAAGGCGCAGAGCAAGCAGCCGCCAGCGGTCCGAAGGCACCGCGTCCGGAAGTTCAGCACTCGTTCCCGCGCCCGGAGGATTGATTCCAGGAAGCGCGTATCCATCGCCGTTTCGTAGGGGACGGCGCCGCGGAGGGATGCGGCCAGGGACACCAAGAGGGCGAGGATGCCGAGCCCCTTAAAGACCGTTGGGACCGGCAGTGCGCCCAGTAACGCCGCCGAACCCGCCAGGACAGCGGTCGCGAGGGTCACCATCTGCCGCAGTCCTTCCTGGACGATATTCAGTTCGTTGCGCGCAGCCGTCTCGGCCCACACGATCAATTCCTTCTGCGCCGTTGTCGGCTCCTTCCCGACGACGACATTGTCCTGTGTCGCAGTGCTCATTTTCCGGGCACCTCGAAGACGTTATCGGTTCCGCATTTCGGGCATTTAACGACGACGTTTTGTGTCCTGGGTGGCTCGCTGAACTTTCGGATTGTTGGATCGGGGTCGGTGGGCACAGAGAGTACCTCGCCGCACTGGCGACAGGTAAAAGTCGGCATTCCCAGATTCCTCATTTGGGCGGAGGCCGCCCGCCCCGCAGGGAGTCGAAGCCCAGAGAGGGGTAGACCAGCCGGGTAGCTAATCCGGTCGCAGCGATATAGCCATTTTAGCCCCGCGCTGCAGCCCTTGCCTACCCCTCTCCCGCGGTTCGCTCGGTGTGAGGTAGCCGGCCAGCGAGCAGCCACCGAGACGACCCTGCGTCCCGGTGCGCTTTTCCAACCGGCCCCTCCCGAACGCAGCATGCACCTTTCA
>DASPXY010001497.1:0-4486 GCA_035637055.1 Gemmataceae bacterium
TGATGTCATCCGTGGTCACGCCCTCCGCGTCGGCGTTGAACGTCGTCACGAGGCGATGCCGCAGCACTGGATAAGCAACCTCTTTGATGTCGTCTGTCTCGACGTGCAGCCGGCCATGCAGGATCGCCCGAGCCTTGCCGCCAAGAATCAAATACTGGCTGGCGCGTGGACCGGCGCCCCACGACAGCAATTCCTTGATGAACTTCGGCGCGCCATTGTCGCGCGGCCGTGTCGCTCGCACCAGGTCCGCGGCATAGGCGAAAACGTGGTCCGCCACCACCACCTGACGCACCACCTCCTGTAGTTGCAGGATCTGCTCGCCGCTCAGCAGGGCAGTCAGCTCGGGCTTGTAGGTGC
The DNA here is from genome assembly GCA_035637055.1 of Gemmataceae bacterium. Taxonomy (GTDB): domain Bacteria; phylum Planctomycetota; class Planctomycetia; order Gemmatales; family Gemmataceae; genus DASPXY01. Next base: position 358 of record DASPXY010001497.1, read on the forward strand.
TGGTCGTCTGCTTCATGATCGCCAGTTCCTCGTCGCGGTTGGGATAGCCGACGATGACATTGAACATGAAGCGGTCGAGTTGGGCCTCGGGGAGCGGATACGTCCCCTCCTGCTCGATGGGGTTCTGCGTCGCCAGCACGAAGAACGGTTCCGGAAGATGGTACGTCTGGCTGCCGGCTGTGACGTGATGCTCCTGCATGGCTTCGAGGAGGGCGGCCTGCGTCTTCGGCGGCGTGCGGTTGATCTCATCGGCGAGGATCATGTTCGCGAAGATCGGACCGGGCAAGAACACGAACTTGCGGTGGCCTGTCTCCGGGTCGTCTTGCAGGATGTCGGTGCCGGTAATGTCCGCCGGCATCAGGTCCGGGGTGAACTGGATGCGCTTGAACGACAGGTGCAGAATCTTCGAGACGGTGCTGACCAGCAGGGTCTTGGCCAAACCGGGCACGCCGACGAGCAGGCAATGACCGCGGCTGAACAGGGCCATCAGCAGTTGCTCGACCACCTGCTTCTGGCCAACGATGACCTTGCCGATCTGTTCGGTCATTTGCGCATAGGCGGCGGCCAGGTCGCGGACGGCCTGGGCCTCGGGTGCAGACTGGGACATCTGGCGGGGTCTCCTGGGTGGGATGGACAGGCGGGGGAACCGAACAATACCCGAGGGTCACTCCTGTTCGTCCTTCTTGTCGCGCCGCGTTCGCGTCGCGTCATTGTCCAGGGCGTTCAGCCCCGTCGAAGTCTTGCGACCGAAGTCGTACTCGCTGTGCGGCGCCTCCTCGGGGTTCTCGACCAGTTCGCGCTTGAGGTGCTGGCGGCGGCTCTTGTTGCCGGCCTTCTTGACGTCGCGCTTCAACTTGCGCAACTGCCGCTTGTCACGATCCATGAGACTCTCCCAAAGCCCACAGGTTGCAACCCGTGGGCTTTACGCCTTGATGATGTCACGCACCGTCATGCCGCCGGGGATCATCGGCAGGACATGCTCCTGATACGGCACCAGCACATCCAGCAGGTACGGCCCCTTGCTGTCTAGCATTTCCTCCAGCGCCGCGTCGAGATCTTCCTTGCGGGACACGTGCCGGCCGCCACAGCCGAAACCCCTGGCGATGGTGACAAAATCCGGGTACGGCGCCTTGTCCTCGCCGGCCCCGAGGTAGGTGTGGCCACGATTGCTGGCGTAGAACCGATCCTCCCATTGAGCCACCATCCCGAGATATTGATTGTTCAGCAACAGCACCTTGACCGGCAGTTTCTCGCAGTAGGCACAGGCCAATTCCTGAATGTTCATCAGGAAACTGCCGTCGCCGTCGATGTCGATGACCGTCTTCCCCGGGTGCCCAGCCTGAGCGCCCATCGCCGCCGGAAAGCCGAAGCCCATCGAGCCAAGCCCGCCGCTGGTGAACCAGGTCCGCGGCGTCGTGAAGCGCCAGTATTGCGCCGTCCACATTTGATGCTGGCCGACGCCGGTCGTCACGATCGTATCGGCCAGAACGTTGCGGTCGCGGACGATCTGCCACAGCCGGTCGATCGCATACTGCGGCAAGATGGCGTCGTCGCGATCGGGGTAGCGCAACGGCTCCTGCTCGCGCCACAGATCCACCTGTCGCAGCCAGTCCGTATGAGCCGGCTTGAGTGGTTTGCCAGCGGCAATGCGCTCATCGGCCAGCGTCACCAGTTCGCGCAAGGCGTGGCCGATATCACCGACAATGGGGAGATGTGCCGTCTTGATCTTGTTGATCTCCGACGGGTCGATGTCGATGTGGACGATCTTGCCGTGCTTGGCGAACTCGCTGACCTTGCCGGTAACGCGGTCGTCGAAGCGGACGCCGAAGGCCAGCAGCAGGTCGGCCTCGTTAATGGCGTAGTTGGCGTAGACGGTGCCGTGCATGCCCAGCATTTGCAAGCTGAGGTAGTGCTCGCTGGGGAAACCGCCCAGGCCGTGGACCGTCATGGCCACGGGCACGCCGGTCTTCTCGGCGAAGGCACGCAGATACGCCCCGGCGTTCGCGGCGATGATGCCGCCGCCGGCGTAGATGATCGGCTTGCGGCTCGCGGCGACGGCGTCGAGGATGGCCTCCAGCTGGGCGCGCGTGGCGAAACGCTCTGGTTTGTAACCCGGGAGTTTCATCGGCGGGTCGTAGTCGGTCACGGTGAGTTTGTTGTTCTGCACGTCCTTGGGGATGTCAACGATGACGGGTCCGGGCCGGCCGGTGCTGGCGATGTAGAACGCTTCCTTGAGGACGCGCGGGATGTCCTCGGTACGCGTGACGAGGTAATGGTGCTTGGTGATGGCGCGGCAGACCTCGACGATCGGCGTCTCCTGAAAGGCGTCGCTGCCGATGACGTGCGTGCCGACCTGCCCGGTGATAGCCAGAAGCGGCACGGAGTCCATCTTCGCGTCGGCGAGGCAGGTGACGAGGTTGGTGGCGCCGGGGCCGCTAGTGGCCATGCAGACGCCGACGCGGCCGGTGCTGCGGGCGTAACCCGCCGCGGCGAAGCCGCCGCCCTGCTCGTGCCGCGGCAGAATGGTGCGAATCTTGTGCTCAAAGCGGGTGAGCGCTTGATGGAGCGGCATGCTGGCCCCGCCAGGATAGGCGAAGACGATGTCTACGCCGTGGTTGACGAGGCACTGCACCAGGATATCCGCACCAGACTGCAACGAACGCTGTTCGGCCATGACGGCCCTTTCCTGCTTCGTGTCGGGTCGGTTCGCCCAGCGGAGTACCGCACGGCTCTCCGCCCCTTTGGCGCGGGCGAATCGAGCAACAAATGCCTACACGTTTACTATATGCGACAGCGCGGCGAGAACTCAAAGAAAAACGCCCTTTCCTGCTCCCCTCTCCCGCAAGGGGAGAGGGGAGAAAGAACGCTTGCCTGCGTCTGTTGGAAGGACCACAATACCCTGACCTGGTTCGCCTATCGTTTCATTTTGCGAGGACCAACGCCATGAAGCGCTGCTGGACTGTCTCGCTGTTGCTGCTGGTCTGCGCCGCCCCAGCGCGAGCGCATTTCGTCTGGATCGTGCCGGAGAAGGAGACGGCCGCGCTGGTGATCTTCAGCGACAGCCTCCAACCGGACTCCGACGTGCCGATCGCGAAGATTGCTCAGACCGAGTTGTTCGCCCGCGACACCGACAACAAGACCACCACCTTGAAGGCGATGGCGGCGAAGGATGCCTACCGCGTCGTCGCACCCGCCAAGGGAGCGAGTCTCATCGGCGGCGTCTGCCGCTACGGCGTCATTCAGCGGGGGAAGGCGGAGCCGTTCCTGCTGGTCTACCACGCGAAGACGATCGTCGGGAACCCGCCGTCAGGGGGATGGCAGCCCTGGGACCGTTTGGCGCTGCAGATCATCCCCGTGGAAGGAATCTCCAGGGCGCGTGTGCTCTGGCAGGGCAAGCCGCTGCGCGACGCGGAGGTCATCGTCCGGGCGCCAGGCCAGGACAAGGAAGTGGAGCGAAGGACGAACGAAGAGGGCATCGTTTCTCTGGACAAGGCGACGGCGGCCGGCATCTACGGCATTCGGGCCCGTCACAGCGAGATGAAAGCGGGCGAGGAGGGCGGGAAGAAGTACAAGGAGGTCCGCCACTATGCGACGCTCACTTTCCGGGTGGCGGCTCCCGGTGCAATTCCTGGCGGGGGCGCTCCGGCGCGTGGTGGAAAAGCTCCTGCGCAGACCGCTGACCCTGCCGCTACGAAACTCCTGCGCGACGCCCGTGCGGCACGGGCGAACTGGGAGAAGTTCCCCGGCTTCAGCGCCGACCTGGAGTACAACCACGGCGGCAAGGTGGTCAAGGGACGCATCGACGTCAGCAGCGAGGGCCGCGTGAAGGTGGATCTGCCGGACGCCGCGGCGCGGGCGTGGGCCCAGCGGCAAATGCAGTCGATCGTCGATCACCGTCTCGACAGCAGCGCCGATCGCGATACACCTTGTGCCTTCCTGGACAGCAATGCCACGCATCCGCTTGGGCGAGCCATCAAGGTGCTCAACGACGAACTGCACTCCAGCTATCGCATCCGCGGCCTGGAGATCATCGAAGTCAACCGGCAGATGAAGGGCGGACGGTTCACGATCACCGTCCTGGAGAATCGCCTCACGCCGGAGAAGAAGTATTTGCCGACCTCTTATGTTG
>DASPXY010001498.1:0-4989 GCA_035637055.1 Gemmataceae bacterium
CGCAGATCAGAGGAATAAGGTCGCATGGTGGTTCTCCTCGAAAGAGCGAGCACCCCCCTATAAGTATTCTAGCCGGTTTGTGGGCAATACGAATGAAAACCGCTCTAGGGGCAGCGCCGCCGGCGCTTGCCCGCCACGAACCGCCGGCAGTTCCAATCGAGCCGCTTGAGGTCCAGTAACTCTTGGCTCAAGTTGCGGTGCCGCGCCTGGTGCATCCGCACCACGCTGTTGACACACTCCACCGCACTCGACGCCCGCACCACCCGGCGCAACACGCCTGCTACCTGCCGGTACACCGCTGTCCAACCCGCGCCCACCGCGCGCTCCAGCCACGCCGCCACCGCCGCCCACGCCGGCGCTCCCTGGCCCTGCCCGGCCCCCGCACGCCGCCGCTGCCACAGCGCCACCAGCACCGCGCGCACCTCCGCCCGCGGCGCCACCGCTGCCAAGTCCTCGTGCAGCCGCTCCAGGAACGTCAAACTACGCTCGTCCAGCAGCTGCCGCCGCACCTTGGCCCAACGCGGACCCGGTAAGTCCACCACTGCCGCCCGCAGCGCCGCCTCCGCCCACGCCCGCTCGTTCAGCCGACCGTCGGGCCGGAACACCGCCAAGGCCGCCACCGCCCGCCGCCACGCCCCCTCCTGCCGCTGTGCCGCGGTGAACGCCGCCACCGCCTTCGCCCAAGCCTTGCCGACGACGGCCTGGGTGAACCGCCGACCGTCCCTCCCCCCGCGGTCAAACCGCCCCTTGGCACGCTCCACCTTCACGGCCTCGTCCCACAAACCCTCGGCCCCTCCCCACACACGGCGCAGCACCCGCGCGCCGTCGCGTTGCGTGTGAAAGACATCGAGCCGCACGCGCAGCGGCACCGCCTCGGCCCCGACCTGGGCGGCAGCCTCACGCCGCTTGGCGGTGGCTAACGCCAACCCCAGTTCCAGGCCGCTGCCGCCGTCGGCGGCCACGTCGCGGACGTGCGGCCAAGGCGCCAGGGCTTTGGCCCAAGTCGGACCACTGCGGTCCGGGGCGCGCGTCCCCAAGACCCAGGCCAGGCTGTGGGGCTCGACGCCCATCAGCACCGGTTTACGGTGGAAGAAGATCTCGTCCAGGCACAGGCACACGACCAGTCCGCGGCAGGCGCGGTCGAGGACCGCCAGCAGCCCGCTGGCCTGCCGCGCGGCCGCGTGGACCCAGCGTCCCAGGGTGGCGCGGCCGGGGCAACGGCGCCGCGGCAAGAGGATGGCCAGCAGGGCCAAGGTTTGGCACAGGCTCAGCCCCAGCGCCGCGGCAGCGACGGCGAACTGCCGTTGCTTGGGCTTGGGGGGCTCCAAGGCCTCTGCCAGCCAGTCCCAGAGCTGTTGGTTCTCGGCGCGCAGGCGTTGTACCTCCGCGCGCAGGTCGGCGCGTGTGGGCCGGACGGGTGGGCGTCGGCGAGGGCCTGTTGGACCTTGTCGGCGTGTTGGTAAGCGGCTTGGCGACTACAGCCGGCCTGGTCGGCCTGTTGGGTGACAGCGCCGTGGCGACCGCAGAGAACGGCAGCGGCGTTGCCGATCCAGGTGAGGACAGGTAGTCTGGGCATGGGAGTAGCCCCGGGTGCGTGTGGAGTGTGACAGCTGGACACGCAGCTGACGGCTTACTCCCATTCTAATTGTCAACTCCCGTTTGCCCGAAAAGTGCGGAAACGAGACGAAGCCCCGGACATTCCGCCGGTTGCCCTTGACGCGTCCGACATGGTGCCTATGATGAGTTTGGTGGGACGCTTAGCTCAGTTGGCTAGAGCACCAGCTCGACACGCTGGGGGTCACAGGTTCAAGTCCTGTAGCGTCCACTAGACCCAAGTCCTTCGCCGAACGCAAGTTAAGCGTACCTTCCGGCGGTCGGAAGTGCGGCCCGTCAATCCAGGGAACCGGGAACTTTCCCGGAAACTGGGAGGCCCGCCGCACATGTCGAAGCAACCCCGTATCCCAAGTACCGCCGTCACAGTTCCGGTCAGGCTCGCGTCACACTCAACGGCAAGGATCACCTCCTCGGCGCCTACAACGCCCCCGAGAGCAAGGAGGCTTACCGCCGCCTTGTCGCCGAATGGCTCGAACGCCGAGGCCAGTTTCAGCGCAAGGAGGCCGAAGAGCGCGAACCCCTGACGGTCAACGAACTGATCCTGGCCTACTGGAAACATGCCGTCGAATACTACGGCTTCGAGGACTCCGACCGTGGAGACGCCTATTGTCTGCGCGATGCCCTGCGCGTGGTGAAGCACCTGTACGGCCGCACCGCCGCCGGGGACTTCGGGCCGCTGGCCTTGAAGGCGTGTCGCCGAGAGATGATCGACAAGGGGTGGTCCCGCACCTACACCAACGCCCAGATCGACCGCATTCGCCGCGCGTTTCGGTGGGCAGCGGAAGAGGAGATGTTGCCTGGCAGTATCTACCAGAACCTGAAGGCCGTCGCCGGTCTGCGGGCGGGCAAGAGCAAAGCCCGCGAAACGGAGAAGGTGAAGCCCGTCCCCCAAGAACACATTGACGCCGCCCTGCCGTTCGCTTCTCCGCCCGTCGGCGCTTTGGTTCGTTTGCAGCTCCTCACCGGCTGCCGACCGGCCGAGGTGTGCCTCATCCGCCCCATCGACATCGACATGCGAAACCCGTCCTGCTGGGTCTACCGTCCCGGCAGCGATCAGGGATCGCACGGGACGCACAAGACCGCGCACCACGGCCACGAACGCATGATCTTCATTGGCCCGAAGGCCCAGGAAGTATTGCGCCCATTTCTGGGCACGAAGTTGGACGCCTATTGCTTCAGCCCCGCTGAGTCCGAGTCGAGGAGGAATACGGGGCGGCGGTCGCAACGGAAGACGCCCCTCTGGCCGAGTCATCAGCGCCGCAAGGCCAAGGCGAAGCGGCAACGGTCGCCTGGAGATCGCTACGACACGCATAGTTACCGGCGCGCCATCGCCAGGGCTTGCAGGAAGGCCGATGCCGCCGCGCACAAGCAAGACGCTTCCATCCCCGAGGATCAGGTAATCGTGCCGGCATGGAGCCCAAACCGGCTGCGGCACAACAGGGCCACGGAATTGCGGCCTTACGGACTGGACATGGCCAAGACCGTTCTTGGGCACACGAAGGTCGAGACGACGCAGATTTATGCGGAGAAGGATGTTCAGGCGGCGATGGAACTGGTAGCCCGTATCGGCTGATGAAGCCAGTGTAGAATAGCAGCGTCGGGACGGCTGGGGGACGCCCCGGCTGGCTTGCTCGGTTCCCGGGCCGCATGTTCCCGGCGCGGCGGCCGGGCAAGCGCATCCCGATAGGAACATGCACATGGCAATGTGGCAAGACGCACTCAAGTACCTGCACGCGCAATTCCAGGGCGTACCCCTGCCCCAGCGCGACCTATGGCACGGCCGACTGCTGGAGGAGGGGTACCCTCTCGCCGACGCTGGCCTTGAGCCAGCACCCATTGACTCCTGGTCCATCATTCAGGCCCACGAACGGCTAGCCCGAAAGCCACGGATCGCAGTGGACACGTCCCTTGTCGGGTGTCAGCAGTTTGAGCGAGGGCGGTACTTTGGTGACGCCAAGTTGCTGGAAGGGTTCCGCTCTCTGGCCAGCATGGCGTTTACCGCTCTCCAGGGGGGACCGTTCGAGGGGCTGGTCAACCAAGTTCGCCGCGCCGACTCCCCGAGGGACTGCTCGCCCTGCTGGGTCGATGTTCTTTACTTGCTCGCCGAGCGAAAGGGTTCACCGTTACTGCATGCCCCCAGACGGACCGCATCCTGCATGGGCGGTGATGACCCCACCAACCCGGAGATGTTCACGGTTGTCGGATACACGTTCCTGTTCCAGGATCTTTTCACCGCCAGCGCTGCAGCCATCGATCTCTTGCTCACGACGAAGACGCCGTCAGCGGCCGACCAGGATCCGCCGCCTCCACCCCCCGAACGGTTGGTGATCGACCTTCAAACCAACTCAGCAACTCTCAACGGATGCACTTACAGCGACCTTGACCCGGACGCCCTACAGATCCTCAAAGCGATCTGGGAAGCCCGTGGGAACTGGATGTCGAGTTCGACGCTCCAGAAACTCCCAGGTCTGGAGAGGGCGCGTATCGACCGCATCCTCAAGAAACTACCGTCGGCCCTCGATGCCCTGATCTGCAGTGCTACAGGCGAAGGCTACTCCTGCCCGACCTCCCGAAAGATGACATAGTCTTGGACCGATTTCGTCCATAAGTATCCGTAGATATGCCATCCCGCACGTCTTACGATTTCCTTCGGGTGTTAGCGAAATCAGTCACCCGTTTGCGAGGAAATCGTGGCAATCGACCTTACCACTGAACAGACTGAGTCCCTCAGCCAAGCGGCCCGGACGTTACCGCCCGGTCGCGCTGGCCGCCCCGTTTCCATTTCTTGCATGCTGCGATGGATTTTGGAGGGAGTGCGGCTCCCCTCGGGGGATCGTGCACGCCTCGAAGCGATCCGCTTGGGCGGCCGCTGGCTGACCAGTAAGGAAGCACTCCAACGCTTCGCGGAGGCGCAAACTCCAAATCTCGACGCCCACGCGAAGTCGCCGCGCACACCCACCGCGAGGAGTAAGGCGTCGGAGTGTGTCGAGCGCGAATTGGAGAAAGCAGGTATTTGAGAGAGATTAAGTGCGAACACCCTGGCGGCACCAGGGTGTTCAAGCCGTGTTTCCACAGCAGAGAGTATCTACTCATGATCGTAGGCGACAGATCAATGCCTGTCAATCCTCCCACAGACGACCCCCGTGTGGGCGACACCTGGGCCGCTCGCGCGCCTGAGTTAGCCGCCTGGACCTGGGTCCGGTTGCTCAACCGTCCCGACGTTTGGGGCCGTTACGGCAGCAACGGCACCTACACCGCTCCGCGCCTGAATCTGCGCGGCCAAGTGCAACTCACCGAGGCAGACATGGTTCGCCACTACCGAGCGCGTTGGCGAAGCGATATTCTCGGGTTGCACTCGACTTCACCAAACAACTT
>DASPXY010001499.1:0-3435 GCA_035637055.1 Gemmataceae bacterium
CTGGAGGACGTGCCGTCGGGGCGCGAGGTGATGTTCAACGTGGACGTGACGCGGGGCGCACTGGTCACGACACCAGTCAAGGCGCCGGCGACCCGGCCGGCCCAGCAGAAGCGGGCGGCCAGCAGCTCCAGGCAAGAGAGAGGCTAGGGATGGACGCATATGAAGCCAGTCTCTGGGCTCTGAAGAACGGGGGCGGGTCGGGCAGCGTGACGATCGACATGGGGCGCAACCGCAGCTTCCTGGCCTGGGCGACGGTGACGATGGTGGATTCGTTGAACGACTTCGACAGCGACAATGCGGTGGTGGCCGAGGTCTTCCAGGTAGATGGCAGCGAGACGTGGAAGGCGGTGCATGGTGGGGCGCACTGGGGGTCGCCGGGGGCGTCGTCGAACGTCCACCAGGGAGCATACGTGGGTTACGGGCGGAGCGTGACGTTTCGGATCAGATCGATCCACTCGGATGACCTAGACTCGTACGGGATGGGAATCATCCTGGCGCTCTAAGGGGAGCAACATGCCACTGCCGACCCTGACCCCCGCGCAGCGCCAGCAGGCCCTCGAGAAGGCCGCCGAGGCCCGCCGCAAGCGCGCCGAGCTCAAGGCCCAGCTCAAGAGCGGCAACCTGCCGCTGGCGACCGTCCTCGCCAAGAGGGACGACACCGTCGGCAGCATGAAGGTCGCTAGCGTGCTCGAGAGCCTGCCCGGCGTCGGCAAGGTGCGGGCGCGCAAGATCATGGAGAAGTACGACATCTCGGCGTCGCGCCGCATCCGGGGGCTCGGCTCCAAGCAGAAGGACGCCCTGCTGGCCGAGTTCGGCGGAAGGTCGTATTCACAGGTTCCGCCGGGTACTGGTAACCCACCACCACCACCACCGGGTACCGGTAACCCTCCACCACCCAAGCTCAGGGGATGACGTGGGGCTTCCTCGAAGGAACCCACAATGGCGACCACGCCTAGCGCCTCCAGCGTCGGCAACGAAATTGGTCCGCTTCCAGCCGAACCTGTCCTGCGGTCCACAGGACTCTAGAAGGACGACCACTTGAATGGCTGACCTGATCAAGACGCTATCCGGTAATCTTTGGAAATTTGTGTACGCTTGGCTCCTTCCGGCTATCGTCGCGGTCAGTGCGTTCATCCTGTTGATCTTTCCTGCGATCGATGACTTGTCGCTCGTTCGTCAGCTCACCAAAGGCGCGAATCAGAACCTGATCGTTCGGTCGATCATATTCGTTGTGACAGCACTTATCGTGGCGGTACTGCTTGCGTTAAATTCGACGCCGCTCTATCGATTGCTGGAGGGCTATACCTGGCCACGCTGGGCTTCTGGGGCCCGCAAGCGAGCCCAGGTCAGGCGCTGGGAGCGACTGAAGGATCTTGCATTTGCATCACCCGAAAGCGGGGTCGATCTGATCCAGCAACAGCTCGCGTGGGAACGACTCAAGGAATACCCGGACGAGCAGTACATCCTACCTACGCGCCTTGGCAATGCCATCAAGGCTTTTGAGACTTACGGTGTGAGCAGATACGGATTGGACTCCCAGACATTATGGTATGAGCTGGTGACCGTGGCGCCGGACGCACTCCAGAAGGAGGAACAGGATGCGCGTGCTGTGGTCGACTTCTTCGTAAGCGCAATCTATCTCGCCGCAGTGTTCTCAGCTGTGGCGGTTCTGATTGGCATTCTACGAGCTGATCTGCAGTCGCTCGTCGCCGGTGCGATCACGGCCATGCTGACTCCATTCTTCTACTCCAGGGCGGTGAAGAGCGTCAGACAGTGGCGGTTCGTCGTGCAAGCTCTCGTGAACGTCGGACGTCTCAAGCTCGCAAGTGCATTGGGCCTAGTCCTGCCTTCGACCTTGGAAGAGGAACGATTGATGTGGCGGGCTCTCACAGGATTCGTCTTCTGGGGGAGCGAAAAGTACGCAAAGGATCTCGAAAGATTCCGTATCTCGACGGCGGCCACCGCTCAGGGCACCGAGGACCAGCCGAAATGATGCCAGCAGCCGTCGAAGACGCCTTTCGCTCCCTCGGCTTGGTATGGCAGGATCGGCGGCCATGACTACCCTCGTTGATCGGCTCGTCTCCGACGAGTTGTGGGCGACCGTCGAATCCCTCCTGCCGCCGCCACCCCGGCCGCCCTACGACGGCCGACGCCGTACCATCCCCGAGCGCAACTGCTTTGCCGCGATCGTCTACATGGCGCGCACCTCCACCCCATGGCGGCTGCTGCCCGCCAAGGAGCCGGGGTGCGGCTATTGAAGTAATGAGCAGCCACGCCGAAGGCAAGACATCCGAGGGATGATGCAAGCAGCCTCAACCACTCTGCCCAACAGAAGAAGGAAGGCAGCAACAGGTCGGCTCTCACACCGCGGGCAGCAGACGGGCAGCAACCGCCGTCCGTAACGAAGGTTGCGGACCTTAGCGAATCATGAGCAAGCATGATGCAGCGACGCGGCTCATCGCGGCGGCCATCTGCGGGTTCTCCACGATCCCTCACGGGCTGGAATCCTCCCGGCGGACAGGCCGAGTGGCCGCCGGGGGATTTCACACGGCAGAGGTCGCAGGTCCAAAACCTGCCATGCCCACCATACGAAACCGCAGGTCACACCGCCTGAGTTCGCGCCCTGTTGCCGCGTGGGGACCGCCATCCTCGGCGAGGCCGCGCTGGAGCCGCGACTCCCTCGCCAGCAGGTCGATGACCACGCCTTTCTCAACTGTCAGCCAGTCGCCTCCACGAGGGCCGGCCGCTCACGGTGCCGGTCCCTTCGTCTGCCCCTGGGATCCTCGGCCAAGCAGGCGGACTCAGCGTACGTCGCCGCCCGGTTGAGGTTGTGCCGGGCCGGGTCGTAGCACCTGGTGGGAGGCTCGCATGTCCGGCAGCGTCCTGTACGTCCCCCCAGCGATACGGCGGCGTCGAGGGCCAGGGGTCACGAACGCATGGCGTAGGCTGTGGGGCTTGTCGGAAAAGTCTTGCTCGTCAGCACAGTGCTGCTAAGCTAGTTCTACTCAGCAGCGCAGGCGTAGAAGTACAAGAGGCGAGGATGACGGAGCTCGTCAGCTTCGACGTTGCGGACGGCGGGAGCGTGCTGGTCGAACTCGACGACGACGAGCCTGGTATCGATCGCGTCGCCAGAGGAGACGGACTAGTCAGCAAGGCTTCTACCACCTTGGAAGCGGCGCTTGAATCGATCCGTCCGATGCTGCGAGCACTAATCGCGCCCTTGCGTGACCTTGATCTGCCGTCGGTGGATCGGCCTACCGAGGTCCAGGTGGAGTTCGGCGTTCGCTTGAACGCTCAAGTCGGGGCGGTATTGGCCAAGACGGAGACAGAGGGGCACCTTCAAGTCACGATGCGATGGACCCTGTAGCAGCGGCATGACTGTTTATGAGCAATCTCTCAAGTACTTTCAATGCAGGGATCGTTCGACTGCGGGAT
>DASPXY010001500.1:0-7593 GCA_035637055.1 Gemmataceae bacterium
ACTTCCAGGAGGGCACCTTCCACCACACGCAGGTCGAAACGCCGTACGGTCCGCCGGAACGCTGCGCCAACGCCGGGGTGTTTCGCTATGAGCCGCGGACGCAGAAGTTCGAGGTGTATGTCCGCTTCGGTTTCGCGAACCCGCACGGCCACGTCTTCGACCGCTGGGGCCAGGACATCGTCGTCGATGGCACCGGAGCGAACCCGTACCACGGGACGCTCTTTTCCGGGCAGATCGATTACCCGCAGCGGCACGGCAAGCCGCCGATGGTGTACGATCCGCAGCGCTTACGCCCGTGCGCCGGCATCGAAATCCTGTCGAGCCGTCACTTCCCCGAAGCGAACCAGGGCAACCTGCTCGTCAGTGACGTCATCAACTTCCAGGGCATCCTGCAGTACCAACTCAAGGACAAGGGGGCGAGCTTCGAGGGCATCAAGGCCGAGGCGATTGTGCAGTCAACGGATCGCAATTTTCGCCCCTCGGACATCAAGATCGGCCCCGACGGTGCGATCTACTTCTCCGACTGGCACAATCCGCTGATCGGCCACATGCAGCACAACCTGCGCGACCCGAGCCGCGGCCGCGAGCACGGCCGCATTTACCGCGTGATCCACGAACAACGGCCGCTGCTGAAGCCCGTCAAAATTGCGGGTGAACCGATCGAAAAACTCCTCGATCTCCTCAAGGAGCCAGAGGACCGCGTGCGTTATCGGGTCCGCATCGAACTGGGCGGGCGCAAGAGTGACGACGTCATCGCCGCCTTGCGGAAGTGGGTGGACGCGCTCGACACGAAGGATCCACAGTACCAGCACCACTTGATGGAGGGGCTGTGGGCCTACCAGTATCAGAATGTCGTCAATGAAGACCTTTTGAGGCGTATGTTGCGCTCTCCGGATTTCCACGCCCGGGCGGCGGCGACGCGCGTGCTGTGCTACTGGCGCGACCGCGTCAAGGAGCCGCTCGACCTGCTGCGGGCGCAGATCAACGACCAGCACCCGCGCGTCCGCCTGGAAGCGATTCGAGCGCTGAGCTTCTTCCACGGGGAGGAGGCCATCAGCGTCGCGGTGGAGCTGCTCGCCAATCCAGACGATCAGTACCTGCGTTACACCTTCAACGAGACGCTCAACACCCTGGAGCGCCGTTTGGGGAGCGGGTCGAAGCTGAATCGCAAGAACATCGCCGTGAGTTTGCTTGGGATGCTGCAGAAGGGCAGCGTCCCGGCGGAGCGCCGGCCGATCCTGCTGGAGACCATTTGCCGCCACGGTGGCCCGACGGAGTTGAAGGCCGTTTGGGACCAGGCCAGCAAACCGGACGCCGTGCCACCGGCGCTGCGCAAGCGCGTGCTGGAATGGCTCACTGAAGCAGCGGTCACACGCCGCGTGCAACCGACGGTCCAGGCCGCTGACGTTCAGCAACTGCTCGCTTCTGCGGCAAAGGATGCGGCGCTACTGCCGGACGCGATTCGCCTGGCCGCCGCCTGGAAGGTGAAGGAGGCCGCCGTCGAACTGCGGACTATTGCCCGCGACACGAAAGCCACGCCGGAAGCGCGCCACGCCGCCCTCGACGGTCTGGCGAGCCTTGGCGATCCGGAAAGCGTCAAGGCCCTGCGCGAGCTGACCGCGCCGCCGAACCCGATGCGGATTCGCTTCGAGGCAGCGGTGGCGCTGGCCCGCCTGGATCTCGACGCCGGGTCGGCTGCGGCTGCGAGAGCGCTGGCGGCGGCAAAGGAGACTGACGATCCTGCCCCGCTTATCGAGGCGTTCCTGATGCGCAAGAACGGCCCGGAGAAACTCGGGGCGGCGCTGGAGAAGCAGAAAATCTCGATCGATACGGCGAAGCGGATGGCGCGGGCGATGCTGCTCGCGGGTCGCACTGATCCGCCGCTGGCGAACGTCGTGAATCAATATGCTGGCCTTGGCTCGACCCCGAAGCCGCCGAGTCCCGCCGAGGTGCGCCAACTCATCGCCGAGGTGGCCGCGAAGGGCGACGCCGCCCGTGGTCAGCACGTCTTCCGGCGTGCGGACCTGGGCTGCCTCAAGTGTCACGCGGTCAACAAGGCCGGCGGCAACATCGGCCCCGATCTCGGCAGCGTCGGCAGTGCCTCGCCGATGGACTACATCATTACCTCGATTCTCGATCCGAATTTGTCGATCAAGGAGGAGTATCTGACGAAGGTGATCACAACCTCGTCGGGCATTGTCGTGACGGGAATCGTGACGGGGCGCGACCGCAACCAGGTGACCCTCAAGGACGCGACTGGCAAACTGGTGCGGATTCCGGTCGCCGACATCGAGACGGAGGCGAACGGCAGGTCGCTGATGCCGGAGGGCGTGGCGGCGGCCCTGACCCGCGGCGAGTTGTTGGACCTGTGCAGGTTCGTGTCGGAGTTAGGCAAGCCTGGGCCGTACGCCGCGCGCACTCCGCGCACCATCCAGCGCTGGAAGGTGTTGCGCGCGATGCCGGAGGCTCTCAAGGAGGGCATCCCCAACCGCGACGTGCTCCGCGATACGGTTCTGCGCGCCGGGCCGGAAGCGTGGGAGATCGTTTATGCGTTGCACGATGGCGCGCTGCCCCTCAGGGAACTGCCCCGGTCCGGGCAACCGCAAGTGGTTTACCTGCAAGGTGAGGTGCAGGTGACCCAGGGCGGGCCGGTCGAACTCCTCATCGCGCCAGGGACGCCCACCGCCTTGTGGGTTGACGAGGAGCCGTTCGAGAAGCAGGCGCAGCCGATGGTTCGGTTGATGCCAGGGCGGCACCTGATTACTGTGCGCCTGATTGTCGGGGCGGAGGGGATGCCGTGGTTGCGAATCGAGCTGCGCAACCCGGCTGACTCCCAGGCGCGATTTGAGATCGTTCAGGGTGACTGATAGGCACAGTATTTGACGCTTTTGGCATCTCAAGAGGACATCCAATGAGCATTCCAATCCAGCCGAGGATTGTCGGCCTCGTAATTCTCCTTGGGCTATACCTCCCTCTTTTGGGAGCACCCATCGCTTGGGGGCAGGATCGCGAGGTTGCCACGAAGTGGGAATACCGGGCCGTGGTCTTTGGTCCGAATGCGAAGAATGCGACCAAACGTCTCAACGAACTCGCGGCGGAGGGCTGGCAGTATGTCGGACCGCTCGGCAATAACCTCGTGGCCTTCAAGCGGGCGGAGCGTCCTGGTGCCGCGGGGAAACTCGCCGAGGTGAGCGGCACCGTCACGCTCGACGGCAAGCCAATCCCTGCTGGCGCGATCACCTTCACCCCGTTCGACGGCCTATCCCTGACCACGAGCGCAGCCATCAATGAGGAGGGCAAGTACACCGCGCGCGTACCTGTTGGGAAGATGAAGGTGTCGATCATCGCCCCGAAGGTAATTGGCAAGAAGAAGCTCTACGACACCCCGAACAGCCCAACGGTAGACATCACCGTCGAATTGCTTCCTGCCAGGTACAACGTGCAAACCGAATTGAGGTTCGAGGTAACTCCAGGTAAGATACAGGCGAACTTCGCGCTGCAGAGTAAGTGAGCTGCCGATGACTCGCGACGGGTTGTCGCATTTACGGGTAGCTAACATTACAGCGCTACGCGGCGGGTTTTGCTCCCCTCGCCCCTGGAGGGCGAGGGGAGAAGCCAGGGGATCCGTCTGCCCTTACGCTCGCTGCCTACTCTGCCTCGCGCTGTCCTGCTAATATCCCTGAACACCCGAAGAACAGTGCAATGGCGCACAGCACACACCACCCGAAGTTGCTGAGGAAGCCCCGTCGCGGTATCGCTGCCCTGCACGGGATGCTCCACCACGCCCACGCCCAGGTGAGGAAGCTTGTGGACTACCTGGTCGAGTCGGAGATCAACCAACCGGCGATGAATTTTCTCGCCGATGGCTCGTTCGGCTTCAGTGTGCGGTTCCTGCTCGAGATCATCCGCAAACTCGGGCGGCACGGCCGCAAGCCGCACATCGAGTTCTACCTGTCCAATGGCCCCTGGCAGCGGGATCACGAGCAGAACAGGCCCGC
Source organism: Gemmataceae bacterium (assembly GCA_035637055.1). Taxonomy (GTDB): domain Bacteria; phylum Planctomycetota; class Planctomycetia; order Gemmatales; family Gemmataceae; genus DASPXY01. The sequence goes on from DASPXY010001500.1 coordinate 3,999, forward strand.
CCTCGGCCAGGGCTTCGGCACCGATCTGACGCGCCAGGAATTCATGACGAAGATCCAGACGGATCTGCAATACCAGGCCCAATTCCAGGGCCTGGCGGCGCGCCTGATCCCGGCCATCAATGCCGTGCTCAACCACCACGGCGGACAGGTCTACATCGTGCCGATGCTCGAGGACAACATCGACCTGACCACCTTCAATACAATGCTCCAACTCGCCTCGGTGGCCCTTGCGGGCCTGAGTGTCCGTTTCGGGCGGAACCCCGCCACGGGCGACAAGACCATTCCCCCCGGTTGCTTCGAGGAGGTCCATGCCCTGGACGGGGATAAGCCGTCCGACGGCATCTACACCAATGATGGGCCCTACTCGGATTTCGGCACCCTTGTCCATTTCCGCAACGCCGCGCGGGCGCACGACTCGATGTTCATTGCCTTCTCGGGCAAGAACCAGGGAGACCGCTACACTCCGGTGGCCCACCGGCGCTTTCATCTCCCGTCCGAGGGCGATCGAAAGCAGTACCTGGCCCTCCTTACCGGTTGAGTGACGGATTCGAGGAAAAGCTTCGGCTGCCACGTCGTATAAGTCTTTAACGGCGAGCGAGATTGGCGACCCGGCGCGAGCGCGCTGTCGCTGACCCTTCCTCTGCTTGCCGCCTGGAGACATCTCACGCAAAGCCTCTGATCCTTTGCAGTCGCAGAAAGGTAGGCAGCACCATGAAGAATGGGGTTCGACGCATCCACCGCGCGCCGAAGCACAACGCGCGTGTCCTGATTGGCGGCGCTTGCTGGGATTACTACCTGGCCGTGCATTGCCTGCGGCCCGGCATCCAGCACCACGTGCAGCATCGGCTCTCGGTCCCCGGCGGCGGGGCGCTCAACAACGCCATCGTCCACCGAGCACTGGCCCCGCACGCACCCATCGTCCTGCTGGCAGCCGTGGGCGACGACGCGGAGGGCCGGGCGCTGCGGCGTCATCTCGCCGGGCGCCGCATCAAGCTGTACTGGCCGCCGGTCCAGGGAGTCTCGACCAGCGTATCGTACGTGGTGGTTGAGGGCGAGTCTGGGCGCGGCACGATCCTGGCCGAGACAGGGGCGCGGGCGACCGCCTTACCGCTGACCTTGGCCGAGCGTGCGCTGGAGCACGCCGTTGCCTGCTGCCTGGTCGCTCCCACGAACAACGAGCAGATTCCGGCCGTCTTGCGCATCGCGGCCCAGCGGCACGTGCCCGTCTATTTCGGATTGGGGCGAACGCAGATCGATACACTCGGCTATGAGGGGCTGCGCGCGGCGCTCGTTGACAATGTGGCGGTCTTGATGTGCAATCGCCTGGAGGCGGAGCGGCTGACCAATCAGAGCGCCATTGCCGACCAACTCGATGCGCTGCACTTCGACGGTCAGGTGGAAATGGTGGTCATCACGGACGGCGCGGATGGCATTCATGCTTCGCGCGATGGCGAATTGTTTTACGAGCCGGCGTATACTGATCCGCAACGGCCGATCGTGGACGACGTCGGCGCCGGCGACGGGGCACAGGCGGCTCTTGTGGATGCTCTGCTGCGTGGTCGGCCGCTGGAGGTGGCACTGCGGGCGGCGGCGCGGCAGGGCTTCGAGGTGTGTACCGGACGCGGAGCGACGACCTGCCTCGTCCACGGCGAGACGATGGAGGCGTACCTGGCTTCCGGGGCGCAGCTGCGCGCCGAGGAAAGGGCTCGTGTCGGGGTCGCGTAGCAAGCCGTTTGCCGGAATGCGCGAGTCAGAGGCGCCGGTCGCGGGTTCTTTACTCAGGGGCCGGCGCGGTTCGGAAACGGGTGGACGGGCGGCGTAACTGCCGCCTGACGGAGGAACGACCATGCGACTTCGACAACGACTCACGGCCGCGCTCCTCGCGAGCGCCGTCTGCATCTCTCTGGCCCCGGCATCTGCCTGGGCCGGCGAACGCACCGGCCAGCCGACCCCGGCAGCCGGCACGAAAGGCGAAAAACGCCTCGCCTGGCAGATGAACGCCGTCCCCTGGAACAAGGTCTTCCAGTGGCTCGGCGAGCAGACCGGCCTGCCGTTCGTCAGCGGAGCGGCAGCGCCGACCGGCACCTTCACTTTCCTTCCGCCCGCTGGCGTCAAACAGCGCCTGTACACGATCCCCGAAATCGTCGATACCCTGAACGCGGCCCTGTCGCCGCAATATCTCCTTATTCGTCGCGACGATGCCCTGGTGCTGACCCCCGCAGACGCCAAACTCGATCCGGCGCTCTGTCCGCTGGTGTCGCTCACGGACCTGCCGCAGCGCGGCAAGACCGAGATGGTGCATGTCGTCCTGCCGCTGAAGGCGGCGGACCCGAAGGACGTGCTCCCCGCCGTGCGGGCGTTGCTGGGTCCGCTGGGCGAGGTGACCGTTGCGGGCAACCGGCTGCTCCTGCGCGACGCCGCGGGCAATCTGCGCCTCGTCGTGCAGGCGGTCGCGGACCTCGACCACGCCGGGCCGGAGATCGCCACGCTGGCTCACCGCTGCAAGCACATCACGGCGACACAGGCGCGCGAGCGGCTGGAACAACTCTTCGCCAGCGCTCGCCCAGGAGCGCCCAAGGGCACGCGGACCTTGACCATCACGGCCGACCCGTCCACGAATCTGTTGCTCCTCCGCGGTTCGGCGGATGAGATCGCCCAGGCGAAGGACGTCCTCGCCCGGATTGATCTCCCCGCTCCCGGGGCGCCGCCGGTCCTCGCTGGTCCCGCGAGCCTGCAAATCCACGCCGTCCCATCCGGCACTGCCGAGTCCCTGGCGGCCACCTTGCAGGAAGTGTTTCGCTCATCGCCTGGCACAAAGATCATTGCTCTCGGCGACGATCGTGTGCTCATCTGGGCGTCGCCGGAAGAGCAAATCAACATTGCCCGGAATTTGCAAGAGCTCCGGCCAACGCTGACGACCGAGACCATCGCGCTCGGCACCCTGGAAGCAGTCCGCACGGCGGATCTGCTGCGGTCGATGTTCGGCGGCGGGCGTAAGAGCGCGCTGTTCATCGAGGCCGATACGGCACGCAATACTCTCATCCTCCGCGGCTCGAAAGAGCAGATCGACGAGGTGAAGACGACGCTCCGGGCGTTGGGCGAGACCGCGGCTCCACAAGGTAAGAACGTGCGGGTTCTGACCGTCCGCGATGGCAGCGCCGCCGACTTGGCCGCGTACCTGGCAGAAACGCTCCGGAAGTTGCGGGACAACCCCGTCAAGGTCATCGTTCCGGGCAGCGACAAGCCCGGGAAGCCACCCATCCCACCGGCGAAGGGCAAGGCCGACCCGAGCAAGGAACCTGGCAAGACCTCCGCGAAGACACCCCCGCCCGTCACAATCACTGCCGTCGGGAACAAGTTGATTATCACCAGCGACGATCCCCAGATGCTGCAACTGGTGGAGGAACTTGTGCGAATCCCCTCCTCCTCTCAGGGCAACGACGATTTTCAGGTCATCCGCCTCCGCCATGCCGACGCGGTGGCAGTCGCGAAACTCCTCGATGAGACGTTCAACGGTCCCGCGCGTGAGGTGCCCGGCAAAGGCATCGTCCGGCGGGTTGAGCGTATCCGCGTGGTTGCCGATCCGAGCATCAAC
>DASPXY010001501.1:0-4967 GCA_035637055.1 Gemmataceae bacterium
GGGTGGGCATGCGCTGGGAAGCGGACAACGCCGAAGCGTTGATGGCCTTGGAGGCGCTGGACCAAAGTGGCGAGTGGAAGGTGTATTGGGCGCTCTGCCTACGGCCAGCCGCTTGATACCCCGGAAGTTTTGCCGCGCCCGCAGCAGGCCCTCCCTGATAAACTCTGGGAGCAGGTGGTGATCGGCTACTATAATGGGGCCGAACTCGGTATGCTCGCGGACGACTCGTGCCCGGATGATCGGGAGGAGCCTGGGTCGGAACTGCGACCAGTAGCCGAGCGGTTAAAAGCTGACCGGTCCCTTGCCTCACTGGCCCGGTTCACGTTTCGGCTAAGGCAGATTACCCTAACCCCGGCGGAAGGGATGTTCCCTGGTCCGTTGTGGGAGCATGTAAACTCGATCCTCCAGGCCGCCCCTGAGATGGGTGCGGTCGCACTGCGGTCGGGGCACTCCGTCGATGTCGTTGGCCAATCCACGACCAAACTGGCTGTCGTGGAGCGTGTTCGCCTACTGGTCGGTGAGCCGCAAGGGGCTGTCCTTCGGCTTGGCGACCGCGGGCGCTGGCCCGGGAACGACTTCGCCCTATTAGCAAGCTCAGACGCGGTCAGCGCCGACGAGGTCTCGCCCGATCCTGGAGCGGGATGGAACCTCTCCCCTCCCGGGCACCGGGGGTGTCAGTCCACGCTCGGGTATCTCCGCCTGCTGACCTGCAGTCGCGGCACCCTCCGCTTCGGCGAACGAGCAGCGAGGAGGAATGGGCGATGAACCAGGATTTCATCCTCGGCCGTCTCAGCGACCTCATGGGGTGGGACGACGAAACCTCACGGCGCGAGTTCGCCTGGCTGGGGCTCATGTCCCGGATGAAGTACGACAGTTATCAGGACTTTCTGGCCGGGATGCGGTTCATCGAAAGCCTCGCCGACTGGCTCCAGCAGTTCCCCGCGCAGTCTCGGGCGGCCGCGTACGCCTTCGTGCGAAAAAACCTCGTGTTCGTCGGGCCGGCAGAGATGCGGCACCTCGTGGAACTCTTTTACCCGGAGACGGTACAGCCCCGACTTCTACGTCGCGTTGCGGAGATTCACGGTATTCCGCAGTACAAGGTGTGGTCAACCGACGTGGCGGCCAAGACGTATCAGTCTCTGCTTCGCAAGACCCTGTTCATTGAACTCAGCGACGGCGGCAGGATCGACATTTTTCGCCGGACGAATGCCGCCTTCATCAACAACGAGCAGATCGTCACCGCACCTCGGATCAACAAGGGGAAGTGGGACGACCTGCGGGATGATCTGTGCAAGGCGACGAAAAACCAGACAGACCTTTTCTCCTTCGTCTACCTGGTGGACGACTTCACCGCCAGCGGGACGACTCTGCTCCGGAAGGAAGACGGGAAGTTGAAGGGAAAGCTCTGGAGGTTCTGGGAGGACGTTTCTCGCGACGGGGTGCTCGGCACCCACTTTGAGGAAGGTTGGACGCTATGCGTTCACCACTACATCTCGTCAAAGAGGTCCGAGGATAAGGTGCGAGAGCTTGACGCAGCTTTGCGCACCGAACGGGGGGATAAGGGCTGGTTCTCCAAAATGGAATTCAGCCAAGGCATGTGCCTTGAAGCCGACTTCCCGGTAACAGCGGCCACGCACCCGGAGTTCGCGGCGTTGATCGAGGAATACTACGACGACGTGATCGAGAACGAACACATGAGAAAGGGTGGCGAGCACCTCCGGTGGGACCGCTGCGTCAACCACAGGGGTGCGGCAGCGGAGGCCTTCATGGGCGAATACTTCAGCGGCCCGGACCGTCAGGTTGGGCTAATCGCGGGGGCCGGGTTTGACCCCCGCTCTGCGCGAGTGGCGGAATCACTTTCGCGCATCGCCCCTGGCCGGGTGCGCGGGCTATTCCTGCGCGAGGACCGCCCGGCTCCCCACTCGGTGCTGATGAACTCCGCAGATGCGAACGACAGGACGCTGCGCACCTTATTGCCCGGATCACTCATTGAGCGGTTCGACGTTTTCGACGCGGTCGATAACGCCCCCGTCGGGAGTCGGCGGGTCATCGCCTTGCTGAAGAATCGGATGTTACTCGATGGGCTGACGGACTTGGTCATCGACTGCAGCGCATTGTCGGCAGGAATCTGTTTCTCCATAACCAGATACTGTTATAGTATTGCCTGCGGCAGCGGGTTGAACATCCACTTGGTGGTTCTCGATCACCCGGCCACGGACGGGGCCATCGAGTCCACGAACTGCGGGCAACCCAGCTCGCCGCACGGGTTCCAGGGGAGTTGGAGGCTTGAGGAGTGGTCGAAAGCGGCAAAACTGTGGATTCCTCAGCTTGGCCAGGGTAAGCGGGCGGTGCTGGAGCTGGTCCACCAGTTCGTCGCTCCCCACGCGGTCTGCCCAATTCTCCCATTCCCGGCGACTCCTCCGCGTTCCCCGGATCGACTGATCGAGGCGTACGGGAACCTGTTCGAGTCCTCGTGGCAGGTCGATGCCCGCGACCTGGTCTACGCGCATGAGAAGAGCCCCGTGGATTTGTACCGCACGATCCTCAGGATCGACGACGCGCGGAAGAGAGTTTTCAAGGAGATGGGCGGGTCCCAGGTTATCCTCTCGCCGGTCGGTAGCAAGGCCCTCGCCCTCGGGATGCTGATGGCAGCCCTGGAGCGCGATTTTGCGGTTGTGCTGGTCGAGTCACTTGCGTACAACGCGGCCCCGGCCGTGCTCGATGTGCAGGCTGCGCCCCGCGGCGAACTTGTTCACATCTGGCTTCACGGGGAGGCTTACGCTGCGGCCCAGGAAGGGGGGCAAGAATGAAGAAGCAACCACGGAAGGACGCGGCGCCCCCACTACTCCTGGGAACCGGCCTCGTCGCACTCGACGTGATCGAAACCCCCGACGACCCGTCACCGCCTAAACTCTGCACCGGCGGGACATGCGCAAACGTACTCCTCGCCCTTCGTTACCTCGGCTTCGAGTCGGTTCCGGTATGCCGCTTGCGCGACGATTCGGCGGCGAAGCTGATTCAGGACGAGTTTCGCGTGTGGGGCGTTTCGACGAAATACGTTTCATCCGGAGAGGATGGGAGCACGCCGGTCATCGTGCAAACGATCCGTTCAACTCCGGGAGGCCATCCAGTTCACGCTTTCAGTTGGCGTTGCCCTTCTTGCGGCGCACGGTTTCCGAGCTACAAACCCGTCCTGGCTTCGACCGCGGAGGAGATCGCCTCCGAGATGGAATCTCCTCAGGTCTACTTCTTCGACAGAGTAAGCCGGGGGGCACTGCTCCTAGCCTCGCGCGCGGCCGAACTCGGAGCGCTCGTGGTTTTTGAGCCGTCCAGCGTGGGAGATCTGTCCCTGTTCAGGGAAGCGTGGTCAGTGGCCCATGTGGTCAAATATTCGCACGAGCGGCTCGCTGAATTGCCCGATGGACTGGAGTTCGGTCCCAGGCAGGTACTGCAGATTGAAACCCTGGGTGCAGAAGGTCTCCGCTATCGCGCCCGGCTCCGCAAACGCATTGCGTCTCCTTGGACGCGTATGGTGGCCCTTAGCGCACCGTCAATCAAAGACACGGCCGGTTCTGGCGACTGGTGTACAGCGGGCCTGTTGCATCGACTCGGCCGGAGCGGGGCCGAGGGCTTCCTAGGGGCGTCAACGGCCGAGATTGAAGCTGGCCTGCGATTCGCGCAGGCGCTCGCCGCATGGAACTGCGGGTACATCGGTGCGCGAGGCGGAATGTACGAAGCGACGGTAGAGGAGTGCCTGGAGCGCGTCGAGCAAATCCTGCACGGACGCGAAACGGGGGCACGGAAAAAGTCTGAAGTGAACCAGCCGGTTGGGGATACCCGCACCTGGTGTTCTGCCTGCGAGGATGCGCACGCGAAATCCAGGCGGACAACCGCGTAGCCGCAGATTGCCTCCTGGCTACTTCCGAACGCTGGCAACAGCCGCTTGACGGTGTTACCTTACCACTTCTGCATGTCCGCAAGCCGGTCCACCAGCCGCTTCAGGGCCGCGACGCCTCCGGCCTGGGCGGCCAGGTCGAGCGTTTTGTCGATCAGGTCAACCGGGCCTGTCTGAGTTGCCGACTGGGGCGTGGCAGCTGCCTGTGGCTGGGCAGCGGTTCGGCGGGGGCGTCCGCCCTTCTTCTTGCCGGCTGGCTTCTTGGCGGCAGCTGCTACCGGAGCCGCTTCCCCCGCCTTCTTCAGCGCCTGCCGCTGCGTGGCCACGTCGGTCGCAGTGACCTTGATCTTGTCGTCCATCCGTTCTTCAGCGTCATTCAGCAGCTCCGCAATCGCGGTGTTGCCCTTGTCCGGGTTGGCCTTGATCGCGTCGCGGATCAGGACCGACTTCGGGCCGAGCGGCTTCGCCATCGTCTGTTCCTCCCTTTCATTCCCGTGAAACCGGGGGCTGGGCGGCGCCAACCGAAGGCGTTGCAGGAATCTGCGAAAAGCAGGGAGGACGTAGCGGTTTTGCGGGGGCTGTTCAGATTGCCTCGCGCCCCGACCCGCCCTAAAATGACTCGTTGAGCTGCTGGCGCGTGGCCAGCGCTGCCTTCCGAGGAGGAAACGCTGAAAATCGGCGGCATTTGCCGCCCCTACAATCTGAAACGACGCGCAAGCGTCGAGACTGTCTCCCCGAAAACGACCAACCTGGGCTTCGGCCCTTGTATTCACCGGAGACAGCGCTCGGCCGCGCTCCCGAAAGGGAGCGTCGGCCATGTGCTGTTCCGGTGCGCCCTTGGTCGGGCCTCGGGGAGCGGCCGTGGTTCGGCGCTCCTTCTTTTTTGTGCGAGAGCACATCACCCTGACCGGGAGCATGGCGTGGAGATGGTCATTACCGTGTGTGTCGGCGTCCTCGGGGCCGTGGCGACGATCGTTGCGGCGTACATCCAGAAGGGCAAGCAGGAGGCCCAGAGCATCGCTGAGGGAGCGAGGGTTGCCCTGAACGACCGCCCTGTCTCGTCTGTGGAGAA